>DAOWJC010000083.1 GCA_030640595.1 Dehalococcoidia bacterium
AAAGCCTAGCTCGCGGGCTAAGAACTCTCTATCAATATTGTAGGCTACACCGGCTATAGCCCCGCTGCCCAAGGGCATAACATCGGTGCGCTTCAGGCAGTCATTAAACCGGTCAATGTCGCGCTGGAGCATCTCAAAATAGGCCAAAAGGTGATGAGCTAGTAGCACCGGCTGCGCTGGCTGTAAATGGGTATACCCTGGCATAACTACACCTTTATTGGCTTCAGCCAGACTGATTAGAGCCTGCTGGAATTCCCTCAACTTGACCAGGGTGTCTGAGATTGCTTCCTTGGCGAAGAGCCGCAAGTCCAGAGCCACCTGGTCATTTCGGGAACGAGCCGTGTGGAGCTTGCCTCCCACCTCACCAACCTTCTCCAGTAACCGAGCTTCAATATTCATGTGGATGTCTTCCAACTCAGGCTTAAACTGAAACTTACCCTGCTCTATTTCCTCGGCAATAGACGACAGCCCCTTATTAATAATTTCAGCCTCTTCCGGTGAAATTATCCCCTGCTTTGCCAGCATTTTGGCATGGGCAATTGACCCGGCAATATCATGACGATATAGACGCCAATCAAAGGGAATAGAGGCAGTATATTCGGTTACCGATTTATCGGCAGCCTTTTGAAAACGACCACGAATATGGCTCATTTACTATCTTCCTCTCTTCTTTTTGGGTCTCATAGTGCCTAACGGACCCTCAGTTTGAGCTATTCCCTGCACCTGCGCCTGGGTTCTTACCGATAGCCCCCAGATGTGAATAAAACCAGGGGAAGCGCTCTGGTCAAAAACATCACCCTTGGCGTAGGTAGCCAGACCATAGTCGTATAGCGAAAATGGTGATTTTCGCCCGACTACACGACTGCTTCCTTTGAACAGCTTCAATCGGATGGTTCCGGTAACAAAACGCTGTGAAGATTGCACATAGGCAGCCAAATCTTGATGCAGTGAGGTGAACCATAGACCATTATAGATAAGGTCGGCATACTCCACAGCCACCTTTTGCTTAAACCGCAGTTGCTCTTTGGATAGAGTCATAGCTTCCAACGCCTGGTGCGCTTGCAGTAGGGCTGTGGCTGCCGGTGCTTCATAAATCTCCCTTGACTTTATCCCCACCAGCCTGTTCTCCACATGGTCAATTCTGCCCACCCCATACCCACCGACAAGCTCATTTAGTCGCTGAATTAAGCTAACGCTATCCAGCTTCTGCCCGTCAATGGTAACCGGGACGCCCTGCTCAAAGCCAATCTCTACATAGCCTGGCTTATCTGGGGTTTCAGTGGGGGACTTTGTCCAGGTATAAGCGTCTTCGGGTGGTTCAGCCCACGGGTCTTCCAGAACCCCACACTCAATACTTCTCCCCCACAGGTTCTCGTCAATTGAATACGGGCTGGCAATAGTAACTGGCACCGGAATCCCATAACGCTGGGCATAGTTAATGGTCTCTTCCCGAGTCATACCCCATTCCCGAGCTGGAGCGATAATTTTGAGACGGGGAGATAGGGCGTTAATACTCACCTCAAATCTCACCTGGTCATTCCCCTTGCCGGTGCAACCATGAGCTACCGCTGAAGCCCCCTCCTCCAGGGCTGTGTCTACCAGCAATTTAGCCATTAGTGGACGAGCTAGGGCTGTAGCCAGTGGGTATTGTTCCTCATAGATAGCATCTGCCTGCAATGCCGGGAAAATGAAATGATTAACAAACAGCTCCTTGGCATCCATAACCAATGCCTTCACCGCACCCACCTTCAGTGCCTTTTGCTTAATAGCCGAAAAATCACGCTCATTGCCGACATCAACGGTAAGGGCGATAACATCCAGGTTATACTTCTCGGAGAGCCATTTGATGGCTACCGATGTATCTAACCCACCGCTGTAAGCTAATACTACTTTGTCCGACACACTGAACCTCCGTTAAACTAAGGACTTAACCACTTAACCCCAAAGTTTTGCTCCAAAAAGTTTGCAATTTGGGAACAGACCTCAGGGTATTGCCACCAATAGTCATGTCCTGGGGCTCCGACATAGTGGGGCGCAGTGTCAAAATGAGCTTCTGGCTGAGACAGGCGAAACCAATACCTTAAGTTGCCCCAGACTATAGCCCCAAAATCCCCCTGGCTAAAGGAATCAGGGACTATCCCGTTGCCAGTCAGGAGTAGTGTCCTATCCAATGCAATATGCTCATGCCAAAATGGGGGACCTGTTTGTATGCTATAAACCTGTGGGTTATTCCCCAGAATGTTCATCACGCTATCACAAATTATTGTGCCAGTGCTTTCACCGGTTAGAATGACCCTGAGCCCTGGATTATGCTTGGTGAGAAACTCCATCCTACTGGCTAAATGCTTAGCCTTTGATGGATAGCCAGTTATTCTTTCCACAAGCTCATCAAGTCGCCCTCGCCAACTTTCCTCTGTCCGCATATAGTCTAACGACAGCAATTTATAATCTAAGCTATCTAACTCAGTTTGGATGCCAGTAACAATACTTTGCCAGCCTGGGGTATTCTCCAGTAGATTCCACCCCCAGCCACCGGAGTTAAAGAGTATAATAAAATCCCTATCCTTTGCCGCCGAATATGTGGCTAATAGCTGGCTGACAAAATCATCGCACTCTTCTTGGTAATCTCCGAATAGCTCCGTAGCTAACCTAGCGGCATCCTCAGCCACCGATTGGGGCACAGCCGAAAGGTCATAGGCTGACAAAGGAAGCCCCCCAGTCCCAACTTCACAGGTTACCCCGATTACCAAAGATGTGGGGACTAGTAGTACAATGGCTAGTAATAGGACTACTGTTAAGGCGACTCCTACCTTAAGTCTGCCAATTTTACTCTTCATCCTAACCTCTTCTAGCAATACTGGATAATGCCTTATCTAGAATGCCAAGTGCTTCATCAACCTCCTCGTTACCAATAATGAGGGGAGGCATAAAGCGCACGGCATTGGGCTTCACTCGGTTGACCAATAAGCCTCTATCAAGGCAGGCCATTACCGCCGACTGGGCAATATCGCTACTGAATTCTATAGCTACTAACAGTCCGCACCCCCTCACATCAGTGATAAACTGGAATTTCTGTCTCAAGCCTTCCAGTCCAGCAACAAGATACTGCCCCACTTTTTTGGCATTCCCGGCAATGTCATTATCAATAATAAATTTTAACGTAGCATAACCGGCGGCACAGGTTAAAGGATTACCACCGAAGGTAGAGCCATGCTCCCCCGGAGTAAAAACGGATACCCTCTCTTTAGCCAGAAATGCCCCAATTGGTACGCCGCTGGCTAAGCCCTTAGCTAATGTCATTATATCAGGTTCAACGCCATATTGCTCATAAGCAAAGAGTGTGCCGGTTCGCCCTAGCCCGGTTTGAATTTCATCCAGAATAAGTAAAATGCCCGTCTGGTCACACCAAGCCCGCACTGCGGTCAAGTAATTATTGTCAGGCAGGTTGACCCCTCCCTCCCCCTGCACCGGTTCCAACATTATGGCGCAGGTTTGACTGGTGGTAGCCGCCTTTATCGCCTCAATATTGTTATACTCCACATTTATAAAACCAACTGGCAGGGGAACATATGGCTGTTGGAATTTAGACTGACCGGTAGCTGCTACCATAGCCAGAGTCCGACCGTGAAAGGAGTCCATGGTGGTAATAACCTCATAGGCTCCATTCAGGTGGAGCTTCCTATAGCGTCGGGCTAGCTTCACCGCCCCCTCGTTAGCCTCGGCACCGCTATTGCAAAAGAAGACCCTATCCAGACAGCTATTTTGAATCAAAAGCTCAGCCAGACGAATCTGGGGGATGG
>DAOWJC010000065.1 GCA_030640595.1 Dehalococcoidia bacterium
ACAGCCGCCGATAGATGTTAAGGTGATAAGTAATCCGCCGATTAACCCCAAATTTAAAATTTTCCTTTTCACTTTTCCTCCTTATTTTAGTTTATGCTATTTAATTCAACCCTGCCCTGCAATGACCACGGGCTTGTTTTCTCAATCCTGATTTTCACCATTTGCCCCACATAGTCACCGTTGTCACTGAAGAATACCAGTTTACCAGTTCTGGTTCTACCCTGCCACTTATCCTTCTTCTTCCCCTCTACCAGAACTTCGACCGTCTTGCCCAGGAGTTGGGCATTGATTTCAGTAGCGATGCTCTCCTGAAGCTGCTCAATCTGGTTTAGCCGCTCCTTTTTCTCAGTGGGCGGCACATTGTCCTCAAATTTCCTGGCGGCAATAGTCCCCGGTCTTGGTGAATAGGCGGCTACATGGACGGTATCAAACCTTAGCTCAGAGAGCAAGCTGACTGTCTGCTGGAACTGCGGTCGGGTTTCCGAGGGAAAACCAACAATGACATCAGTGCTCAAGGCTACCCCGGCTATCTTACTGCGTATTTGGGCAATAAGCTGGCGATAATATTCTACTGTGTAGCCTCGTCTCATCGCCGTTAGAATATCATTGTTGCCTGACTGAACGGGGAGGCAAATTAGCTCACAGACCTTGTCCAGATTAGCTACCGCCTCAATCAGCTTGAAACTCATGTCCTTGGGGTGATTAGTCAGGAAGCGTATCCGAGCTAATCCAGCTATAGTATTTAGTTCCCGGAGCAAGTCAGCCAGGTCTGGTTTGTCAGGCAGGTCATGACCGTATGAATCTACATTTTGCCCAAGCAAGGTAACCTCTTTTGCGCCACGGTGCACCAGCTCTTTAACCTCGCAGGCTATTTCGGCTACCGGGCGGCTCCTTTCACGACCACGGCGATAAGGGACAATGCAATAGGAGCAAAAGTTATCACAGCCCTGAATGATAGGCACAAAGGTGCTGGAGGAGGGGCGCCGAGGTAATACTGCTCCCAACTCGGCTTTTCCCAGCCACTGTGGGTAGTCCCCGGGCTTAAAAAAGTAATCAACATGGGAAAAGCTTTGTTTAAGCCGGTCAGCCCTGGAGTTTACCAAACAACCGGTTACGGCCAGGGTCAGGTTAGGGCGTAACCTTTTCAGTGATTTAAGAGCAACGAGCTTGTTAATGACCCGGGTCTCAGCACTCAGGCGCACCACGCAGCTATTAAGCACAATAATGTCAGCTTCCTCAGCAGTAGCTGTCGCCTGGTAGCCCAGTTGCTCCAGGTAACTGCCCAATCGCTCTGACTCAGCCTTATTCATCTGGCAGCCTATAGTCCAGATATAATACTGGGACATGCTTCCCGCCTTTCGGTGATATTGAAAATAATACCCCTTGAAGAAGGGGTATATTACTTCATGTTCGGCGTAACTTATTTTATTTCAAGATTCGCTGTAGAGAAAGCCCTTCTTATAGATCATATCCCCTAGACATTGAGGACATTTGATAACTTTTCCTGGAGCTAGTGTGGAATGTAAATTAAATTCGATTCTGCAATTCTCGTGGGGACACTTTGTATTTCTATCCCAAGTTGGCACAGGGAAAGTCTGTCCGCTATTATACCTATTAAGTATGCCCTTTAGAAATTCAACTTGTTTCTTTGTGCTGACTCCCCAAACTTCATAATTATTGAAGTATGGGACAGGGAAATTTATCTCCACATTATCACAGAAAACCCACACATCAATGCCTGCTTGGCACGCTAGGCCCGTTTCGTAGGCAATCCAATTCTGCGTATATTTCCAATTAGGAGATGGAGACGCTTGGTGGGCCACAAGCTGTTTCCCTACTAGCAAAAACATAGCTATAGAATTCTCCATAGCTTCTTTAATAGTTTTCCACTGCGGTATTTCAATAGTTTCGAACTCTGAACGGAAAGCCTTGACTCCAACCCTTGCACATGCTACATCGAACATATTGCAGAATTCTACATCATCTTTTGTATGAGAGACAAAAACTTGATATGCCATTTCTCTTATTCCGAGATTGAATTTCTTCTATGGCGGAGGGAGTGGGATTTGAACCCACGACCCCGATTTCTCAGGGTAACCGCTTAGCAGGCGGCCGCACTAGACCACTATGCGATCCCTCCCTAATGCTGTTCAGATAGTAACTTTTATATATTTACTATATCACAACCCTTTATTTTGCTCAAACCTGTCAGGAAGCTAGCCCCGCTCAAATTTGAGACACAGAATCCGCTTGGTGTTTTCGGTAACCTTTACCCTGTCATCTATACGCCAGCCAACAACCCACAGAATATGCTGTGGTGAGCAGACAATAGGGATTCGCTGGCGCCAGGCGTGAGGGATTTTGGTGTCAATCATAAACTCACCTAGCTTCTTGGGCTGGCTCATACCCAGTGGCTGAAACCTGTCGCCGCGCTGGCGAGGTCGCACTACCAGTTTATCGCCAGTTTTATCAAGGTCAAAATAGGCGGTAAAGTCGTTATTTATTAACCCTATCCCCTTTACTACGGAGGGCTCAATAATTGTTGCCTCAACATGCCATCCCGGTAGCCGTGTCTTTCCTGGTATCTTTAGGGCAAACTCAGCCATTAGACTGGGGAAGGGGGATAGAGCCGCCGGGTCTGAACCCAGCAGGTATTGGTTGTATTCTATTGAGAAATTTAGTCCTCCGGGCAGGCTGATTCTTTTTCCTGCTGGCTTGGTTAAGGCGTCCATTATTTCTTCAATATGGCGCGTCTCAATATCCTTAATATTACCTAACAACTTTTCTATGGACATCCGAAGCAGGTGTCGCTTTAGGGCGGAAGGTAAGGCAAGAAACCTTGCCTTGTCTAAAATAATTGTGTTTTCTTGCCTCTGGGCAACTTCACCCCATAATCGGGCGCCCTCTTCATCCAGGAAGGCAAGGTCATCACCGGCAATGCGGGCGGTTCGAAGCAGGGCTTCAGCCACCTGTGGGTTATAGCTCTTGAGTAGCGGCAGGAGCTGGAGACGGATTCTATTTCTCAGTGGCGATAGTGACAGGTTAGAGGTATCAATTCGGGGCATAAGCCTGTGGCTGCGGCAATAACCGACTGTCTCCTCCCGGCTCACCGGCAAAAGTGGTCTTATTATAGTGAGGCTATTCCCTGAAGATTGCCACCGGCTACTTGGTTGTAAGCCGCGAAGTCCTCTGGTCCCTGTGCCTCGGATTAGATGCATCAGTATTGTCTCTATATGGTCATCAGTGGTATGTCCTACCGCCACTCGATCAGCGCCTACAGACTTTGCTGCCTGAGCCAGAAAGGTATATCGCACCTCACGGGCTGCCTCTTCTAATGAAATGCGTCGCTGAGCTTGATACGCCTTTACATCACGCTGTTCTATAGTAGCCGGGATACCCAAGCGGTGGGCTAGGTCAAAAACATACCGGGCATCAGCCTCAGACTCGGCACCGCGCAGTTGGTGGTTGAGGTGAGCCACATGTAGCCTTACATCCAATTCCTCCTGGAGTTTAACCAGGATATGGAGCAGGCAGACTGAATCTGGTCCACCGGATACCGCCACCAGCAGGCAGTGCTGACTTGATACCAGGTGATGTTCCTGAATAAAGTGTAGCACTCTCTGCTCTAATGGTTCTTGATGTCCTTGCCTTTTGGTTTCCAACGCTCTCTTCTCGTATTAAATAGTTAGCTTGTTTTTAAGATAAGTTTAGTGCGGTGTATCAACTGTGGATGATGGGTAAAACCCAGAGCGGTAGCAACCTGCTCTGGTCTGCCTGAACCTGTGTTATCACAACGCAACCTCATACCTACAGTGGCGTAGGGATGATGCCAATCAATAAGCCACAGGTCATCAATTAACGCCCTCAAGTCGTAGCTTCGCGTGCCGGTATCCCGCTGGTGCTGCCACGGCAACTGCTTTTTTGACAGCAGGCTGGTAATTGCTGATTCTACATCCCTTTGCCCCTGTTCAGTTTCCACTTCAACCCTGTATTCGGCATAGCGAACCTGCGATTGTAAGGATGGCAGGCTCAAGGCTATTGGATACACCTGTAGTATTTCAATACCGGGTGGTAGCTGCTGGCTTACGGCGGCAGTGAACCAATGGGGGGAGACCCATTTGGTGCCGACGATATCCATCAGCTCAGCCTCACTAGTTACCCCCACTTGGAGGGGTGCCGCCAATGATATTCGGGGGTGGGGACTAAATCCCTCGGAATAAACCAGTGATATCCCGGCACGGTGAAGCGCTCTTTGCCACAGGCGCATAATATCCAGGTGGGA
>DAOWJC010000158.1 GCA_030640595.1 Dehalococcoidia bacterium
AGTTGGTGGAGGTGGCATCACATTATTCCTCATGCTGGCACTGGGGCTGGGCGCACTACTGAACTTTGACCAGCTATTTCTGCAGTTTCACCTCATCAGCTTCGCCAATGAGCTGTGGCGGCTTGACCCAGCCAGGGACTACCTGATAATGCTCTTCCCGCAGGGCTTTTGGTATGATGCGACTGTCTTCTGTGCCCTGACAACAGCAGTAGGGGCTGTGGTTCTCGGTGGGGTGGGTGGGGGTTATCTACTATTTATTAGAAGAAGGGCAGCGTCTTAAAACCCTGAGAGTAGGAAAGTCCAAACTTTTTTCACAAATCAGCCTGCCCAAGGGTCAAAAATATCTACTTGCCAATCCGTTCGGAAATATCTGAAAGTCTTTGTAATGCTTCCTTTGTCTCAACCTTCCCGGCTCTTAATTCTTTACAGACACTCTCTACCTCTTTTAAACTTTCCGCAATCTGTTTCGCCTGCTCATCGGCCTCCCTTTTAGCCTTCTCCTGAGCTTTCTCGGCTTCTCTTCTAGCTTTCTCTTTAGCAACTATCTCGGCTTGCTTCTTGGCCTGCTCCTCAGCCTCCTTGGTTTTTCTGGCCTCTTCGGCCTCCCTTTTAGTCTTTTCCTGAGCTTCTATTTCGGCTTGCTTCTTCGCCTGCTTCTCAGCCTCTTTGGCTTTTCTGGCTTCCTCAGCCTCCCTTTTAGCTTTTTCCCCGGCTTCCTTAGCTTCTCTCTTAGCTTTCTCTTTTGCGGCTATCTCAGCTTGCTTCTTGGCCTGCTCCTCGGCTTCCTTGGCTTTTCTGGCTTCTTCGGCTTCTCTCTTTGACTTCTCCTTAGCTTCTATTTCGGCTTGCTTCTTTGCCTGTTCCTCGGCTTCCTTGGTTTTTCTGGCCTCTTCGGCTTCTCTTTTGGCCTTCTCTCTGGCTTCTATTTCGGCTTGTTTCTTTGCCTGTTCCTCAGCCTCCTTGGCTTTTACGGCTTCCTTAGCTTCTCTCTTTGCCTTCTCCCTGGCTTCTAATTCGGCTTGTTTCTTGGCCTGCTCCTCAGCTTCTTTGGCTTTTCTGGCTTCCTCAGTTTCCCTTCTAACCTTCTCCTTAGCTTCTTCGGCCTCCCTTTTAGCCTTCTCCTGAGCTTCTATTTCGGCTTGCTTCTTCGCCTGCTCCTCAGTTTCCTTGGCTTTTCTGGCTTCCTCAGCCTCTCTTTTAGCTTTTTCCCCGGCTTCCTTAGCTTCTCTCTTAGCTTTTTCCTTAGCCGCTATTTCAGCTTGTTTCTTGGCTTGCTCCTCAGTTTCCTTGGCTTTGCTAGCTTCTTCGGCTTCCCTCCTAGCCTTCTCCTTAGCTTCTTTGGCTTTTCTGGCTTCCTCAGCCTCCCTTTTAGTCTTTTCCCTAGCGGCTATCTCAGCTTGCTTCTTGGCCTGCTTCTCAGCCTCTTTGGCCTTTCTAGCCTCTTCAGCCTCTCTTTTAGCCTTCTCCTTAGCTTCTAGTTTGGCTTGCCTCTTTGCTAACTTCTCCGCTTTCCTGGGTCTTCTGGCTTTCCTGGCCTTTTTCTTGGCGGCTGGCTCGGCTTCTTTCTTAGCCAGTTTCTTGGCTTCTCCGGCTTTTTTAGCTTCCTCAGCTTCTCCTTTTGCCTTTTCCCTAGCGGCTAGCTTGGCTTCTCTCCTTGCCTGCTTCTCAGCTTTTCGGCGTCTTACCGGACGACCCCTCAGTATTGGGTAATTACACCACTGGCAGTAGTCACCCCTAGTTTTTTGACCGCAGTTAGGACATCTAGCCATTTAGCACCTCAAATTTGCCTACCACGTAATATAACATAACTAGGTAGATAAAAGGCAAATTATGCTTTAAATTCGGGTGGTAGATTAGCAATTCCTGTTCGTTTGAGGATAGTGGTGGCTGACATGTCCACCTCAATTAAAGACTACAGCTATCGCAGCTAATAGCACTACAGGTAGCGCAGGGGCTACCACTGCCAGCTATAGGAGTGGTCAGCCCACCCTCCTCCTTGGAGAAGGAGGCAAAGGTGGAGAATATTCGTTTAGCGCTGTTATGGCAACGTGGGCAAGAAACTGCCTCACTAGCCTGACTTAACTGGCGTAATAACTCAAACTTTAAGCCACAATCAGAACAAATATACTCATATATTGGCATTTCTTTCCTCTACGGCTAGTTTAATCACTTTCAGCTAGCAAGTCAAACTTCCCAGACTACCTTTGACCAGGCAGCTATGGGGTAGTATACTACCGATAACTTATTGCGATAATGGAGATTTCCATGAGTGCAGAACAGCTGGCTGATAAGCTGGTGTCGTGGATAAGAGATAAAGTATCGACTCCCGGGTGTAAGGGGGTGGTGGTAGGTATGAGTGGTGGGCTTGATTCTTCGGTAGCGGCGGTGTTATGTTACCGTGCCTTTCCACAAAGTATGTTTGGGGTGCTTATGCCTTGCCATAGCAGCCGAGAAGATGAGGAGCATGCCCTAGCTGTAGTCAGCAAGTTTTCTATTCCGACTAAAACGGTGGCTCTTGATACTGTCTTTGATACCTTGCTCAAGGCATTGCCCGTTGAGACGGTGGAGCCTAATGTCAGCCGATTAGCTAAAGCTAACCTCAAGGCTAGGTTAAGGATGCTCACCCTTTACTGCTTTGCCAATCAGCTTAAATATATGGTAGTCGGGGCAGGTAACAGGAGCGAGCTTTCCGTAGGCTACTTTACCAAGTATGGGGACAGCGGGGTAGATATTCTGCCTTTAGGCGGTCTGGTTAAAGGAGAGGTAAGGGGGCTAGCTACTTTTCTGGGCATTCCGCAGGAAATTATAAATAAGCCCCCTTCGGCTGGTTTATGGCAGGGACAAACCGATGAGGGTGAGATGGGACTCAGCTATGAGGAGCTCGACCGCTATCTGGTTACTGGCGAAGCCTCAAATGAGGTGAGAAGAAGGATTGAGTCTATGATAGCGGCTAGTGACCACAAGCGCCTGCCACCCCCAGTAGCCAGTCTTTAAGCTTAGCTATCCCTTTTTCACTAACAAAAGCAGTCTTAAATTTATGACTCTACTATTTATTGAGGTTGCTAAACGACCTCAATATTTTCTTGTTTTAGCAGGGTGTCTGTGTTATGATATACATAAGGCGAAGATGACTACGGAGAAAGAGAAGGCGCTGGAGTTGGCTATTAGCCAGATTGAAAAGCGGTTTGGCAAAGGCTCACTGATGAAGCTGGGGGTGTCTCCTGCCCTGTCATCAGTGGAGGCTATTCCCAGTGGCTCACTGGCGCTTGACCTAGCCTTAGGTGTGGGCGGTATCCCCAGAGGGCGCATTACGGAAGTATTTGGTCCCGAGGCGTCAGGGAAAACTACCCTAGGTCAGCATGTAATTGCTGAAGCGCAAAAGCGGGGAGGTATAGCTGCCTATATTGATGTGGAGCATGCATTAGATCCAGCCTATGCTGCGAATTGCGGCGTCAATGTTGACGACCTGTTAATCTCTCAACCTGATACCGGGGAGGAGGCTCTGGAAATTACCGAGGCGCTGGTCAGGAGTAGGGCTGTTGATGTGATAGTGATTGATAGTGTAGCTGCCTTGGTACCCCGGGCTGAGATTGAGGGGGAGATGGGAGACGCTCATGTTGGCTTACAAGCCCGCCTAATGTCACAAGCTTTGAGGAAGCTAGCTGCCGCTATCGGTAAATCGGGGACAGCGGTGATATTCGTCAACCAGTTGAGGGAAAAGATTGGTATTATCTTTGGTAATCCTGAGGTGACACCGGGCGGCAGGGCACTAAAGTTCTATAGCTCGGTAAGGATAGACCTAAGGCGTGTTGAAACAATCAAGCAGGGAAATGATGCAATAGGTAGCCGTATCAAAGCTAGGGTAGTCAAAAACAAGGTTGCCCCTCCATTTAGGAGTGCTGAGTTTGACATCATGTTTGACCATGGGATAAGTCAGGAGGGTAATCTTATTGACCTGGGTGTAGAGTTGGGGATAGTGAAAAAGGCTGGCAGCTTTTTCTCCTATGGTGACATTCGCCTGGGGCAGGGCAGGGAGAGTGCCAAACAATACTTGAGCCAGAATCCTGAGCTTGCCCAAGAGATTGAGCAGCAGGTTAGAGCCTCAGCCGTCACCACCCATCTCCCTTTGGTCAGTGGTTAGAAATATTATTAAACTGATAGGTTAATAGGTAGCAGGTGTGGCTGAAGCTGAGGTATAGACCTCAGCTTTATTTATTAGAAGGGGTGGAGCAAGTTAATGAGCGAGATTACTGCCCTCCGTGTCGGGAGAGGACGAGGAAAGCGAGTAAATGTATTCCTTGAGGGCAAGTTCGCTTTTAGCCTGGAAGCTGAGGTGGTAGTAAAAGAGAGGTTGCAGATTGGGCAGGAGCTATCCGCTGAGCAGATTGGAGCAATGGTTGGGTCGGACCACTTTCACCGTTGTCTCAATGTTGCTGCCCGCTACCTTAGCTACCGACCTCGGAGCGAATTTGAGCTAAGGGAACGACTCCGCCAGCGTAGTTTTGATGGTGATAAGGTGGAGGCAGTGCTCACCAAGCTGAAGGAGCAGGGGTTGGTGGATGATATGGCTTTTGCTCAGTTCTGGAGGGATAACCGGGAATCGTTTAACCCGCGCAGTCGGTGGTTAACTAAGTTAGAGCTAAGGCGAAAGGGGGTAGCCAACGACATCATAGACCAGGTGGTTGATACCATTGACGATGACGATAGCGCCTACCGGGCAGCCCAGCGTAAAGCTCGTAATTTACCGTTGTCTGACTATCGGCTCTTTCAGCGCCGACTAGGGGAATATCTCAAGCGGCACGGTTTCGGTTACAGGGTAATATACCATACTGTAGAGCGGTTGTGGCAGGAGAAGGGGGGATGTCTAGATAGCACCTTACGTTGACTTTAAACCGGCAAAGTGAGTAGTATTAGCTATCTATAGTCTATCCCTCACTGAAAAAGTTACAGAAGAAAGTGAGGTGGAAAAAATGGGAACAGAAATTATAGGATATGTGGCATTAGTATCTGTTTTTGTTATTGGTGTGATAGGAGGGGGTACGGCTGTCTTTTTCTTCAGGAGAATGGCAATTAACCGCCAGCTTCGTGCTGCCCAGAGGAAAGCGGTTAGAGCAGTGGCTGAAGCCAGAGTCGAGTCTAAAGAGGTGCTCCGTGAGGCGAAGGCGGAGGCGGAGAAAATCAAATCAGTAACTGAGGCGGAGTATCGTGAACGGCGCTCCGAACTACAGCGTCAGGAGAGCCGTCTGTCTGCTAAGATAGAGACCTTGGAGCGCAAGTTAGAAGGTGTGGAGCATCGTGAACGCAATCTGGCTAACAAAGAAAAGGAGATAGAGTCCATTCGCGCTCACCTTGGAGAGGTTAGAGATAGGCAGATAAAGCAGCTAGAGTTGATTTCGGGCATGTCTAGTGCTGAGGCAAAGCAAGCATTGCTTGAGACCCTGGAGGTTGAGATGCAGGGTGAAGCCTCTCGGCGCCTTCGGGAGTGGGAAGCCAAGATAAGAGAGGAAGCCAATAGTAAAGCCCAGGAGATTTTGTCCCAGGCTATTCAGCGTTGTGCCTCCGAGGTTGTATCTGAGACCACGGTGACCAGTGTTCCCCTTCCCAGTGATGAGATGAAGGGTCGGCTTATCGGGCGAGAGGGTCGTAATATTAGGGTTCTGGAGCAGACTACTGGTGTTGACCTAATTATTGACGATACTCCTGAGGCAGTGACCCTGTCTAGCTTTGACCCGGTGCGGCGAGAAGTGGCTCGCCTGGCTTTAACTAAGCTTATCCTTGATGGTCGTATCCATCCAGCCCGTATTGAAGAAGTGGTAGCTAAGACCACGGAGGAAGTAGAGGCTACTATCTATAGTGCTGGAGAGCAGGCAGCATATCAGGTAGGGGTGCATGGATTACGCCCTGAGTTAATTAGGTTGCTTGGTCGTCTAAAGTATCGCACTAGCTACGGACAGAATGTCCTGGCCCATAGTATTGAGGTCGCATATCTAGCTGGTATGATTGCTTCAGAACTGGGAGCCAATGTTGCCATAGCTAAGAAAACCGGGCTGCTCCATGACATTGGTAAGGCGGTAGACCGTGAGGTAGAGGGTACTCACGCTGCTATTGGGGCTGACCTGGTCAAGCAATGGGATAAATCTCCCGAGGTAGTTCAGGGTATCGCTGAGCACCATGGTGAGACGACTACTACCGGCATCTGGGGTTTTATCACCTCAGCGGCTGATGCTATCAGTAGCGCCAGACCAGGGGTAAGGCGTGAGTCGTTGGAGAACTACCTAAAGCGACTAAAGGTGTTGGAGGATATAGCCGACGGTTTCAAGGGTGTGGAGAAATCCTATGCTATTCAAGCCGGTCGTGAAATCCGCATTTTGGTCAAGCCAGAAGAGATTGATGATTTGGGGGCAATGAGACTCGCCCGAGACATCGTTAAGAAGATAGAGGAAGGCGCACAGTATCCTGGTCAAATAAAGGTTACCGTGCTCAGGGAAACAAGGGCTATAGACTATGCTAAGTAGGAAAAGCCAGTGTTGATATTGGCGGTTGGTGATATAATTGGCAAGCCTGGTAGACAGGCAATGCAGGAGCTTTTGCCAGGACTGCGACAGCAATACAAGTTGGACATGGTTATTGCCAATGGTGAGAATGTTGCCGGTGGTTTAGGTTTAACCCCAACTACGGCTAAGGAAGTGTTCGATGCCGGCGTTGATGTGCTGACCTCGGGTAATCATATATGGGCGCAGAAGGAAATTATTCCCTATCTTGATGGCGAAATGCCTATTCTACGCCCATTAAATTATCCCCCAAGTGTGCCTGGCAGGGGCTATTTAATAAATAGTCAGGTTATGGTAGTTAATTTGATAGGGAGAACCTTTATAGGCAATTTTGACTGCCCATTTAGAGCTATGGACCAACTGTTGGCTGAGGTTAAGCATAGACCACCAGTTATTATTGTTGATTTTCATGCTGAGGCAACATCAGAGAAGGTAGCAATGGGGCGCTACCTGGATGGTCGAGTCAGCGCTGTGCTCGGCACTCATACCCATGTCGGAACCATTGATACCCAAATACTGCCTCAAGGCACCGCCTATGTTACCGATATTGGCATGACCGGGCCCATAAATTCAGTTATCGGTGATGACACCGAGGCAGTGCTTCAGCGCTTCCTGACCATAATACCTACTCGTTTATTTGTAGGTAAAGGCAAAACAATATTTAATGCCGTCCTGGTTAATGTGGATGAGAAGAGTGGTAAGGCACTAAGCATTGACCGAATCTCTCGGGAGGTATTGTAGTAGTAGTGTCCAAGGTTGACCTCCATATACATTCCACGGTATCTGATGGTCGACTTACTCCTGCGGAGATTGTCAATAAATCGGCGGAGATTGGGTTAACCACTATTGCAATTGCTGACCATGACTCATCGGATGGTATTGTTCCTGCCTTGATAACTGCCAAAGCCTACCCCCAGCTAAAAGTCATACCCTGCGTTGAAATTAGTACCGATGTCCCCAATGGTGAAGTTCATGTTCTCGGCTACTTTATAGATTATACTGACCATAAGCTGGCGGCGGCTCTAAGCAGGATGCGTAATTCCCGGCGGAAACGGGCTCTGGGAATGATTGCTAAACTGGGGAATTTGGGTATGCATATTGACTGGGGGCGAGTCCAGGAGATAGCCGGCAGTGGTTCTATAGGGCGCCCTCACATCGCTCAAGCTCTGTTAGAGAAGGGTTATATAGCCACGCTTAAGGAGGCATTTACTGAGTATATAGGTCGGGATAGGCCTGCCTATGTTGAGCGGGCAAAGATGACTCCGGTAGAGGCAGTAGAGCTGATATTGCAGGCTAACGGGTTGCCAGTGCTGGCACACCCGTTTACTGTCAATGACCCGGAGACGATGGTTATTGAGCTGAAGGCGGCTGGGCTAGTAGGTATTGAAGCTTATTACAAGGACTATACTGTTGACGAAATAAACGAGCTGGTTAACCTGGCTGATAGACATAATCTTATTGCTACTGGTGGCAGTGACTACCATGGTCTGGATACTAGCACTGAGACTATGATTGGTGGTGCCGATGTGCCAATAGAGTCGGCGGAGCAACTTATAGCCCTGGCAGAACAACGAGCGCTAAAGTTAGCCGGCCCATAGTATAGGAGGGTTCGTGGCTACCGAGTTGATATTTATAGTTTTAATATTGGCTGCCTACCTTCTAGGTTCGGTGCCATTTGCCTATCTGGTAGTTAAGTGGTCCCGTGGCATAGACCTCAGGCAATACGGCAGTGGTAATGTGGGGGCGTCAAATGTAGTAGCCGTTGCTTCTAAGCGGCTGGCTATTCCGGTAATTCTCTTTGATTTGGGTAAGGGAGCGGTGATGGTGTGGGTAGCTCAACTGGTGGGGCTAAGTATCGCCCAGCAGGTAACGGTGGGTTTAGCCGCCATTGTTGGGCATAACTGGTCAGTTTTCCTCCGTTTTGGTGGAGGTAGGGGGGCTTTAACCCTCGCCGGCGTGGCTCTCTACTTGGTACCATGGCTGGCGCTGATACTACTGGTTGTTATTTTCCTTTTCGGTCTATTCCGACAGATGGCTTTGGGGGCGATTTTGACAATAGTCTCCTTACCCATATTTAGCTGGTTTCTTGACCAACCATTCGGCATCGAGGAGCCACTGCCACTTACCTTGGGTTTCTCGGCTATGTTTTTGCTAACCGTGATTAGGCGATTAACGGCACCGCGAACCTCAGTTACTGCTTCAGTGCCCTCAGGGCAGCTATTGGTTAATCGCCTGCTTTTTGACCGTGACATAAGGGATAGAAAAGCATGGATACACCGACTACTCCCTGAGGCAGACTTAAGTAAACAGCAAGAAAAGCAGGAGAAAGGCTGACTATCATACTATGAGATGTGCCATTCACCCTGATGTTGAGACTAACCTGAGGTGTGGCAAGTGTGGTAAGCTGATATGTCCTAAGTGCCAGGTGCAGACCCCGGTGGGAGCCAGGTGCCCGGATTGTGCCAAACTCTATAAGTTGCCTACCTTTCGCGTTTCTACCAAACACTACTTGAGAGCTGTAGGAACCGGTTTAGGGATGGCTATTATCTGTGGTATTGCCTGGGGGGCAATAGAGTGGGTAATTCCCTTCTTTTCCCTCAATTTGTTGCTGGCTCCAGCTGCTGGCTATGCCATTGGTGAGGTGGTGAGCCTTTCGGTTAACCGTAAGCGTGGCACAGGGTTAGCAGTTGTCGCCGGCACTGCTGTAGTCATAAGCTACATTATTACCTTATTACCCTTTATTACCTTTCTCTTTCCAGGTGGGTTTCCCCTTGGTATGTTTAATATACTGTATCATTTATTAGCTCTGGCTCTGGGTATTTTTGTAGCTGTTACCCGTCTGCGCTAAGTGAGTCTCAACTTAGATAGGAGGTTCAAAATATGATTCCTACCCGGGAAATATTCTGGAATATTCAATTTGGTGAAATACTTTATATAATAGGCGCTATTGTCGTCGGCATTTTTATCTATGCTATATATCGTCGCTATAAATTGTGGCGATTGGGTAAACCGGATGACAGATTTAGCCATCTGAGGAAAAGAATATGGGCATTTATCGTTACTGCCATCGTTGATGGTTTACTGCACCGCAAATTTTTTGGTGTAGCTCCAAGTCTGGACTATAGGTGGCTTTCCCCCAAGGATTTTCTACCTGATGTAGCTCTCGGTCGGGTATATGGGCGCCCTTCCCTTAAGGATTTTGCACCTAGGGAGTTTTACCCCAAGGAGTTTTACCCCGGGATAGCCCATTATCTCATCTTTGGCGGATGCAGCGTACTGCTGCTGGGCGCATTTTTGGATTTCGTTAGTCACTATTTCTTCCACTTTATGCATGGCGGTTTCTATCTGGGCTACTCAGTAGTGGTTGATGCCTTTGGCATACTGGTTCTAATTGGGGTAATTTTGGTTATCTTTAGGCGCTATGTTCAGAGACCGGATAGACTGGATAATACAACTGAGGATTTGGTTGCCCTTATCTTGATTGGTTTAATCGTAGGCACTGGTTTTATTGTCGAGGGATTTCGCATTGCCGCCACCGAGTTGAAGACTACCCCAGCTTGGGCGCTGTGGTCTCCCGGGGGCTTCATCCTGGCTCAGGCTTTCAGCGGTTTAAGTCAGGGTGCCCTATTAGTCTGGCACCGGGTTTGGTGGTGGTTACATATGCTCATTGCCTTTGGGGCTATAGCTTATGTTTCCCTCTACTGGAACCGGCTGTGGCATATCATTGTTTCCCCGGTTAATGTTTTCTTCAGGTCACTGGAGCCCAGAGGGGCGCTGGTGCCTATAGATTTGGAGACAGCGGAAACCTTTGGTGTGTCCAAGATTGAAGACTTTACCTGGAAGCACCTACTGGACTTGGACGCATGTACCCGGTGTGGTCGATGTCAGGATAATTGTCCCGCCTACCTCAGCGGTAAGCCGTTAAGTCCCAAGAAGATAATCCAGGACTTAAAGGGTAGTTGGCTAGAGAGGGCTCCGATTCTACTTAAAAGCAAGGGTAATGGTGGGAAGAATAATCCCGA
>DAOWJC010000016.1 GCA_030640595.1 Dehalococcoidia bacterium
ACCCTCTCCGTCCTTTTGGTAAACAGGATGTAATACTCCCCTTGCTTATAATAGATGGGTATTAGCACTGCCGAGGGCGTCCGGCTCTCATCAGCAATATGAGGCTTCTGCCGCTGAGAAAGGGCTTGCTTCAGTCTTTGCTGCATAGCTTTTATAGTAACACTACCCCTACAGCCAAGACAAACTGCTTATATTGACCCTATCCACTGACCTGCCCAGCCATCAGCCAGACTCTGAAGGCAGAGAAACTTGACAAATTAATATTTACCTGACTATAATAAATAGAAACCACTTGCTTCACATCCCTTCTCAATAAATCCAGCGAAAAGTTATCATTCATGCGCCCTTAAGGTTTGGCTTGGTTTCCCTGTATGTCAAAGTATATCTTTGTAACCGGCGGTGTTGTTAGTTCAGTTGGTAAGGGTGTCACTGTCGCTTCCATAGGCACCATTCTGAAGAGTCGCCAAGTCACCGTGTCTGTGCAGAAGCTAGACCCCTATCTCAATGTTGACCCGGGAACAATGTCGCCCGCTCAGCACGGTGAGGTATTCGTTACCCAGGATGGTGCCGAGACTGACCTTGATTTAGGTAACTATGAGCGTTTCATTGATGTTAACCTTACTACTGAGTCCAGTGTTACCTCAGGCCAAATTTACAGTGCCGTCATTGCTAAAGAAAGGCGAGGCGATTTTCTGGGTGGCACTATCCAGGTAGTGCCTCATGTTACCGCTGAAATAAAGCAGCGATTTAAAGGGTTAGCCGAGCAATCCCAGGCTGAGGTGGTTATTATAGAGGTAGGTGGCACCGTTGGCGATATTGAGGGGCAGCCCTTCCTTGAAGCCATCAGGCAGATGCGGAATGATGTCGGGCGGGATAATGTGCTCTATATCCATGTCACCCTCCTGCCTTATCTTTCCTCCACCCAGGAGCTAAAGACCAAGCCCACTCAGCACAGTGTTAACGAGTTACGCCGCATTGGTATCCAGCCTGATATTATCATATGCCGTAGTGATTACCCTATATCGGAAGGGATAAGGGATAAAATATCCCTGTTCTGCGATGTCGACCGGCAGGCTGTTATCCCTTTACCTACCGTATCCACTATTTATGAGGTGCCGCTGGTTCTGGAGGAGGAAGGATTAGGGAAATTAGTTGTAAAAAAGCTTAGCCTTAAAGCTCGCCAGCCAGACCTGAGCCAGTGGCAGAAATTGGTCGCATCCCTCAAAGAACCCCGTGAGCCAGTTAATATCGCTCTGGTAGGCAAATATGTGGAATTAAGGGACGCCTACTTCTCAGTTCGGGAAGCTCTACATCACGCCGCCCTGTATCATAACCGAGATATTAATCTCATGTGGGTTCAGTCTGAGGATTTGGAAAAGGATGATAGTGAAGCTTTACTGCGCTCAGCTCAGGGCATTATAGTTCCTGGCGGCTTCGGCATTAGGGGAATTGAAGGTATGATAAACGCTGCCACCTATGCTCGAATTAATGAAATCCCCTACTTAGGACTATGCTTGGGGATGCATGTTATGGTAATTGAGTTTGCCCGCTATGTCCTGGGTTCAAAAGAGCCAAACTCCACCGAGTTTGATGTCTCCACCCCTTACCCAGTCATTGACTTACTCCCTGGGCAGAAGGATGTAAAAGACAAGGGGGGCACTATGCGCCTGGGTAATTACCCCTGTCAACTGGTTGATGGCAGCCATGCTGCTAGCGCCTATGGACAGGGCCTGATTTATGAGCGGCATAGACACCGCCTTGAGTTTAATAATCAATTTCGCACTCTGCTACAGGAAGCAGGAATGGTTTATAGCGGACTATCCCCTGACGGTGAGCTGGTGGAGCTCTGCGAACTGGCTAACCATCCATGGATGGTTAGCTGCCAGTTCCACCCCGAATTTGGTTCTCGTCCTAGCCGCCCCCACCCCCTGTTCCGCGAATTTACCCGTATAGCCAAGGATACACTGCGCGAAGGGGCTCAACCTGTGCTACCCCTTTCGCCCTAGTTCGTGATAGGATATACTCAGGGAGAGGTAAACTTGCGCATCTTCCTAGATACAGCCAATATTGACCAAATTAGGCAAGCCGCCAAACTGGGCATTATCAGTGGTGTTACCACCAACCCTAGCCTGGTTGCCAAGGAAGCAACAGCTGATTATGAAACAGTGGTTAAAACTATTTGCTCCATAATCACCGGTCCCGACTCTTCTGTTTCTGTCGAAGTGCTAGCCGAAGATACCGAATCCATGATAAAAGAGGCTCGCATCAAAGCCTCCTGGGCACCTAATGTAACTATTAAGATACCGGCCACCGCCGAGGGGCTACAGGCAATATCAGCCCTGAGCAAGGAAAACATAGAAGTAAATATGACATTGTGCTTCTCGCTGAATCAAGCCCTCCTCGGAGCACTGGCTGGCGCCACCTATGTTAGCCCTTTTGTCGGCAGACTGGATGATGCTGGTCACAACGGAATGCAAGTAGTCAAAGATATGCTTGATGTATTTAAACACTACCAGCTATCCACCCAGGTGATTGCTGCCAGCATTCGTCACCCTCAGCACTGTGTAGCTGCCGCCAAGGCAGGAGCTCATATTGCCACCATGCCTTACAGTGTACTGATGCAAATGATACACCATCCGCTTACTGATATAGGTGTTAGACGCTTCCTTGACGACTGGAAACGCATCTCACAGTGAGCTTAACCAAGTGGGTTTAAGAGAGGCTGCATCCTTTACTTATCCATTCCGCCTCTCCTTGGTAGGGAGAAGTGCAGCTTTTCTCAAAATAAAATCCTCCGTAACTAAAGGGAAGGGAGATAGAGTCACTAAAAAACACAGGGGGGAGAGGTTAGAAAATGAACATTAGCCAACTGGAAAACAAGAACAGAGATGAGCTGATTGAGCTGGCTAAGGAGATGGGTATCTCCAATTATGCTAGTCTCAAGAAACAGGACATCGTCATGCGTCTGCTCCAGGCATATGCTGAGCAACAAGGTAATCTTTTCTGTAGTGGCATCCTGGAGATTATGAATGACGGCTATGGCTTTCTCAGGCAGGGCACGCTCTTGCCCAGTTCAACCGATGTTTATATTTCGCAGAGCCAGATTCGGCGCTTTGGTCTGCGTACCGGTGATATGGTTGTCGGTCAGGGTCGACTACCTAAAAACAGTGAGAAATACTACAGTCTGCTTCGGGTAGAAGCAGTAAATGAAATCAACCCTGAGCTAGCCAAAACCCGACCCCGGTTTAGCTCACTCATCCCTACCTTCCCCGACAAATTAATCAACCTGGAGAACTCACCCAGAGACCTATCCACTCGATTAATTAACCTCATTGCCCCTATTGGCCGAGGGCAACGGGGCTTAATTGTGTCACCACCCAAAGCCGGTAAGACGATGCTGCTCAAAGCTATAGCCAATGCCGCCACTGCTAACTATAATGATATTCACCTGATGGTGTGCCTCATCGGTGAGCGACCGGAAGAGGTTACTGATATGAAGCGTTCAGTCAAAGGTGATGTGATAAGCGCTACCTTTGACGAGCCAGTGGAAAACCACACCCGTGTCGCTGAACTGGCATTGGAGAGAGCCAAGCGAATAGTAGAAAGTGGTAAGGATGTGCTTATCCTCCTTGACGGCATTACCCGCCTCACCCGGTCATACAACCTGTCTGTGCCCCCCAGTGGTCGTACCCTATCCGGTGGTGTTGACCCAGCCGCCCTTTACCCACCCAAGCATTTCTTTGGTGCTGCCCGCAATACGGCTGAGGGTGGTAGCTTGACCATTATCGCTACCTGCATTATTGATACCGGCAGCCGCATGGATGAGCTCATCTATGAGGAGTTTAAAGGGACGGGCAATATGGAGCTCGTTCTCGACCGCCGACTATCTGAGCGTCGAGTCTTCCCGGCAATAGATATTCAACGCAGTGGCACCAGGCGCGAAGAGCTATTATTAGGCGAAAATACTGTAAAGCAAGTGTGGCTACTGCGGCGTATGGCGTCTATGGTTGCCCAAGACTCAGTCAGCTTCAGTGAAACCACAGAGCGAGTCCTCGACCGCCTGAGCAAGACAAAATCCAACGCTGAGTTTCTGGCTGGCCTGGGCCGGGAAACATAGTGAAGCAAATAGCGCCACCCTTTAATCTGGCAATAAGCAACCCGAGGGGATGAGGGTGACCGGCAATCTTATACCAGAGCAATTAAAGCAGTTACCAACCAGCCCCGGTGTCTACCTCATGAGAGACGCCGAAGGAAACATACTATATGTGGGTAAGGCGGCTGACCTCCGTCACCGGGTAAGGTCATATTTTGGTGCCAGACAAAAGCTATCCCCCAAACTTCAGCGGATGGTTTCACGAGCCAATGACTTTGATTTCTTTGTTACTAGTTCGGAACAAGAGGCTCTTATCCTTGAGTTAAACTTGATAAAGAGGTACCGTCCTCGCTACAATGTCCGACTTAAAGACGACAAGTCTTTCCCTTACCTGAAGATAGACCTCAACGAGGATTGGCCCGGGGTGCATATTACCCGACGCCTGGAAGAGAACGGGGGGCGTTACTTTGGGCCGTTTGCCAGTGCTAAGTCAGTGCGGCAAACCCTGAAGGTGATAAAAGGAATCTTCCCCTTTCGCTCCTGTTCCAAATCTATCACCGGCACTGATTCCCGGCCTTGCCTTGAGTATCACATCCACCATTGCCTCGGACCCTGTATCGGTGCCGTGAGCAGGCAAGAATACGCTGAGGTGATAATGCAGGTAATCCTCTTCCTTGAAGGCAAGCAGGAAATGGTAGCCCGGGAGCTTGAGAGCAAAATGAAAAAGGCTGCCGGGGCTTTGGATTTTGAAAAGGCTGCCTTGCTTAGAGACCAAATCCAGGCTGTAGACAGGGTTGTTGAAGGGCAGAGAATTGCTACTACGGTAAGGGGTGAGCAGGATGTTGTTGCCTTCGCTCATGATAAAGACCAAGCCTATGTCCAGGTTTTCTTTATTCGCAGTGGCAAGCTGATTGGACGGGAGAGCTTTGTGTTACAGGGCACCCGCTCCGAACAGCCTCACCAGATTATGTCCAGCTTTATTAAACAGTGTTACGACTCTACCCCTTATATACCCCCGTTATTGCTACTCCAGTACCCGGTAGAAGATATGACT
>DAOWJC010000028.1 GCA_030640595.1 Dehalococcoidia bacterium
ATTGTTTTCTTCAGTGGCACAATTGGGGGTGCTATTGGTCCGATCTTGGCTGGGCATATATTTGATACAGCCAGTAGCTATCAGCTAGCTTTCTTAATCTTGGCTGCCTTTAGCATTATAGGCTTCATATTAACCACGTTGCTAAGACCAACTGGTAGTCAAGGGGGACTATCAACCGGAAGTTAAAGAGAGGGTTGGTTTGAGGTCAAGCTTTATACCAGCCCCCATAGTAGTAGTTAAGGTAGCCGTCCTGACATACTGACCCTTGGCACCACTAGGTCTAGCCTTCACTATTGCTTCCACTACCGCCGCCAGGTTACCCATCAACTTATCGTCTTCAAAACTAACCTTACCTAAAGGTAGATGAATGATAGCCGTCCTGTCCAGCTTAAATTCCACCCGACCCTTACGGGCATCACCGATTACCCTGGGCAAATCACCAGCAGGTACCACCGTCCCTGATTTAGGGTTAGGCATCAACCCCCGCCTCCCCAGGATCTTTCCCAGCTTACCTACTTTGCCCATCATGTCTAGGGTGGCAATAGCTGTATCAAAATCCAACCAACCACCCTCAATCTTCTTAACCAGCTCATCACCACCAACGAAATCGGCTCCGGCGGTTTCAGCAATTTTTACCGCCTCCCCTTGGGCAAAGACTAAAACGCGCACCGTTTTCCCCAACCCGTACGGTAGAAGGGCGACGCCACGCACCTGCTGACTGGCATTTCGAGGGTCAACACCCATCCGAAGGTGAAGCTCAACAGTCTCATCAAATCGGGTATGAGCCATCTTCTTAGCCAGTTCAATAGCCTCCCGAGGGGGATAAGCCTTTGCCTTGTCCAGCAGTTTAACTGCTTCTTGATAGTTTTTACCGTGCCTTGCCATTCTTACTCTATCTCAATCCCCATACTTCGGGCGGTACCTTCAATAATTCGCTCTGCGCCTTCAATATCAGTAGCATTTAAGTCCTTAGCCTTAAGCTGGGCTATTTCACGAAGTTTATCCCGGGATAGTTTGCCTATTTTTTCATGTCCGGAAGTGCTGGCTCCCTTTTCCACGCCTAATACCTTCTTCAGCAAATCAGTAGTTGGTGGTGTTTTGGTAATAAAAGTAAATGACCTATCGTTAAAGATAGTTATTTCGACCGGGATAATAGACCCAGTCTGAGTAGAAGTACGCTCATTGTACTCCTTACAAAAGGCCATAATATTAATCCCGTGCTGACCCAAGGCTGGGCCAACCGGCGGTGCTGGGTTTGCCCCACCGGCTGGAATCTGTAGCTTAACCACGGCTCTAACCTTTTTTGCCACTCGTGTCTCCTAACCAGAAATTCAAAGAGGTCAAAGCTTCTCCACCTGTAAGAAGTCAAGCTCTACAGGGGTTTCACGCCCAAAAAGGGACAGGAGCACCTTAACCTTACCCTTTGCCATACTTATATCATCCACCACTCCAACAAAATCAATAAAGGGACCGTCAATCACCCGCACACTCTGTCCCTTCTTAAAGCCGACCTTAACCCTTGGTGCTTCAGCCGCCATCTGCTTTATAATCTGGTTAACCTCCTCCTCTCGTAACGGAACCGGCTTACTGCCACTACCGACAAAACCGGTAACACCGGGGGTATTACGCACTATATTCCAGCTCTGGTCGCTCATCTTCATCTCAATAAGAACATAACCAGGCAGTATCTTCTTGGTCACCGTACGCCTTTGCCCATTTCTAACCTCGGTCTCCTCCTCAGTAGGTATAACTACCTGAATGACCTCGTCCTTAGAATCCATGAACTTAATGCGTTGCTCTAAATTCTTCTTAACTCGCTCTTCATACCCAGAGTAGGTATGAATCACAAACCAACGTTTTCCGTTCTCGTCCACAAATAACCTCATTCAGATAAAGATTTTTCTAAAGCACAAGGCTGCCTTTTAGTTAAGTGCTTCGGCTCAATCTGAAAAACAACCAAGCTTCTATCCACCCAGCAAAAGTTTATTAACGAGGTTGGTAAAACCATAATCAATGGCTCCCAGAATTAGACCTACGGTAACGGCAACAATCAGCACTAGAAGTGTCAAATAGGCAACCTCTCGTCTGGTGAGCCAGACTACCTTCTTTAACTCGGCTATGATCTCACCAATGATTCTAAATCTTGAACCGCTTCGCTTGGTAGTACGATGTATCATAGAGGGAGTCTCACATACTTCTCAGTTATGTCGCGCTATTTTATCTCCCTGTGGAGCTTGTAAGCACGACAACGGGGGCAATATTTCATAAGCTCTAATCGTTGGGGGTCATTTCTTTTGTTCTTAGTAGTAGTATATGTCCTCTCCTTACACTCGGTGCAGGCAAGATGAATAATAACCCTCGCTTCAGCTTTCCTAGCCATATCTACTCAATAATGCGGCTAAAGGCGCCAGCACCTACCGTTTTGCCTCCTTCCCGAATAGCAAAACGCAGACCTTCCTCTAGAGCTACAGGATAAATAAGTTTTATCTTCATTGTTACATTATCACCGGGCATAACCATCTCCACCCCTTCTGGTAGTTCAATGGTTCCGGTGACATCTGTAGTCCTGATATAAAATTGGGGCTTGTATCCGGTAAAGAAAGGCGTATGCCTGCCCCCCTCCTCTTTACCCAAAACATATATCCGAGCTTCGGCATAAGTATGTGGTTTAACAGAACCAGGGGCAGCCAATACCTGACCTCGCTCCACGTCCTCCCGGTCTATCCCCCTGAGCAGGCAGCCAACAGCATCGCCCGGCTCAGCATAATCCAGGGTCTTATGAAACATCTCTAGGCTGGTAACTACTGTCTTGCGGGGCTCGTGGTGTAAGCCAACAATCTCAATCTCGGCCCCAGGCTTGATTACACCCCTCTCAACTCTGCCTGTGGGTACAGTGCCCCTACCCTTAATGCTAAAAACATCCTCCACTGGCATCAAAAACGGCTGGTCTTTGGGTCTTGCCGGAGTGGGAATATAGTCATCTATGGCATCGATCAACTTCCAGAGACCGCCACACCACTGACATTCCCTCTTACCGCAGCCACACTCGCCGGCCTTAAGTGCACTCACTCTCACCACCGGTATCTCATCACCAGGAAAACCATACTTACTAAGCAGTTCTCTCATTTCCATCTCCACCAGCTCCAGAAGCTCTTCGTCCTCCATCATATCTACCTTATTGAGAGCAACTAAGATAGAGGGAACCTCAACCTGGCGGGCTAACAAGAGATGCTCTCTAGTCTGCGGCATAGGACCATCAGGGGCACTTACCACCAATATAGCCCCATCCATCTGGGCAGCGCCGGTTATCATATTTTTGATGTAGTCAGCATGCCCTGGGCAATCAATATGAGCATAGTGCCGCTTCTCAGTCTCATACTCAATATGGGCAATGGCAATGGTTAATCCCCGTGCCTTTTCTTCAGGCGCATTATCAATACTATCAAAGGAGCGAAATCCAGTGATGCCTGTCTTAGATAAGATTAATGTCATTGCTGAAGTTAAAGTTGTCTTGCCATGGTCAACATGACCGATGGTGCCCACATTTACATGTGGTTTGGTCCGTTCAAATTTCCTTTTTGCCATTTTACTCCCCCTTTTTTATCCCGAGCCCACAACCAGATTCGAACTGGTGACCCCGTTCTTACCAAGAACGTGCTCTTCCTGCTGAGCTATGTGGGCGCTAGTCCTAATTATACTGACTTTATAATCCAGTGTCTAGTCTAGGCTCTACTATATTTAAACTATGGTGGAGGGGGCAGGATTCGAACCTGCGAAGCCCTTCCGGGCGGCAATTTTACAGACTGCTCCGATTAACCACTCCGGCACCCCTCCCTACCCACCATTAAAGCTAAGCGCCTCAGCCTGAGAGGGGACTCGAACCCGCTGACCTGCCATTTACAAAACGGCTGCTCTCCCAACTGAGCTACTCAGGCATTAACAATACTATAACAAAGCGGGAGATAGCCGTCAACAACCACTTGATGCCTGCTAATGCTTTATGCTCTACTATTAATGGAGGTTATAAAAGTGAGACAAGCTATGCCGGCAAATCTAGCATCGAAGAGATTTATATGGACGATAGCCTCCACCCCTCCATATCGGCTCTTGAGCAACTATCTCCATCATCGCAGGAGATGGTCAAAAGCCTCATTCAGCAACTAGCTGAACGAGAGAATATCACAATCCCTCTAACCCCGTCAACTGGTCTCCAGACCCCTATTGACGGTCTAGCCTTATGGGAAGCTAACTGCATTAGTGAGGGATTAAGCCTAGACACAATATCAATGTATAAGATATTGCTTGAAGCCTATCTCAAGGTTGACCCCTTCCCTACGACCCTCTCCATCAAACAAAACCTAGCCTCGAAAATGAAGGAGATTTCTCCCATAGGGGTGGGTAACTACATCAGGGCACTGGGATTATTAGCTTAACATACAGTTCCTGCTGCCCTTTTTATTATGGTTGCACTTTATGGCTAATTGTGTAGCGACGATTATCTTAGGAGAGGTCAAACCTTGCTCGCTCGTTTCTATGACGCTTTAACCAGATATACAACGTTTACGTTTGATATCACACCACAAAACTTTTCGGTGTGCTGATACCGAGGAGAATAGTGAGTTAGAGAAGCTGGTGAATGCTTTGCTTGATAACGAACTTTCTAGCGTAATTAAGAAGGAGAACCTTGCATAACAAAATTTCCTCCTTCGCCATTCATATCCTCTAAACGAACAAAAAACTTCCTGCCGGATGGATGGTTTAAGAAAAATTGCACAATCTGCTATCTTAATCTACTATTGTAATCGAGACCGAAGTACCTTTACCAGGTTGAGAATAGATGTCAAAATTGCCATTAAGGAATTTAGCTCTCTGCTGCATCCCTATTATCCCCAACTTTCCTTCAACGGCAAGGTCACCAGCCGTTTTGTTTAAGATAAGACCTTTGCCATTATCGTTTACAACTATCTTAATAGATTCGGGGGAAAACTCTACAGTGACTAGAACTTCGGTAGCTTGTGAATGCCGCCTTACATTGTTCAATGCTTCTTGAATTATTCGGAAAATAGTCACCTCTGACTCGGAACTAAAGTCTCTTTCGATTCCTTTTACCACCACGCTACCCTTAATCATTTCCTCTTCATTCAATCGGTCGACCAACCATCTAATTGCTGACATAAGTCCTACGTTATCAAGGATGCTTGGTCTCAGGTCACGACTTAGCCGTCGTATTTCTTCGGCTACTCCAAGCACTGCATCCTTTATCAACTTCCCATATCCCCTTGCCTCCGGAGTTGTTGGGATCCTGCCAGACGCTAATTTTTGAGCACGATTTGCTATGACCAATAGCTCCTGTAGGGCATCGTCATGGAGTTCCTGGGCAATACGTCGCCTCTGGTCTTCCTCAGCCTCGAAAATTCGTGACACGTAGACCTGACGTTCCTCCTCCCGTTCCGTTAATATTTTTCCTTGTTTCTCCCTCCATTTTAGCTCTAAGGTAATAGCTGCTACTACCGCTAAAGGAACGAAAGGTAAAGCGATGTTACGTACTAAACACCCAGGAGTAGGTGAGTAGTATATCACATGGGGCAGCATTACTACCGCAGCAAACAACCAGACAGCCAGTGAGCCCCGCCACCAAAAAACAAGAGAAGCGTAAACAAATGGTATAAGAAAAAGGCTACCATGAATATCATTCATATACTCAAGAATAAAAAGGTGCCAGAACCAAGGAAACCAATCCTTCCAGGTATAATAGATAACGGTAAGAGACGCCATAATAGCAATGATAATCCAAAAATGAACACTTCGTATTGGCTTCTTCAGTTCAAACGAACGATACTTCACCATTGGAATCATGAAAGTTACCTAATCAATGTCATTAAGGCTAAGAAGACCAGACCGTAATGCAGTAATAACGGCTTCAGTTCGGCTGCTAACGTTTAGTTTAGAGAATAGCTCCACTAAGTAACTCTTCACCGTGTATTCGCTTAGGTCAAGTCTCCGAGCAATATCTCGATTACTCAGACCTCTTGCCGCTAGTCCGAGGATTTCTTGTTCCCGGGTGGTGATTTTTTCGCCAGTGTCAAGCGAAACCGGTTTTGTTATATGGCGAAGGGCAGATTTTATTATTCGTTGAAAAATTTCAGGAGACAATACAGTTTCCCCAGCAACCACTCCACGTACCGCCTGTACAACTTCTTCACCGAATGCTGTTTTCATTAAGTATCCAGCAGCACCAACTTGTAGTATGCTCAGAATATGCTCAGTTTCGTCATGTACAGTGAGGACAAGAACCGCTATAGAAGGACATTTGGCTTTTATTTGTTTCGTCGCTTCAATGCCGTTAATTTTGGGCATGCTTATATCCATTATCACCACATCTGGAACTATTTCAGTGGCCATTTTAACTGCTTCCTCTCCGTTTGCAGCCTCGGCGACAACTACAAAATCCGGCTGATTCTCCAGTTCATCTCGGAGCGCTTTACGGAGTAGGGGATGGTCATCCGCCAACATTATGGTTATTTTATTCTGCTGATTACACTTCGGCTTAGATTCTGGTGATTCGTCCATATCGCTATTATATCACATAACAAATGACCTTAACACCTCTAAAGTGCCCCATCATTTGGAAGGATATCCCCTCTTTAGTATTAGGAAAGCTACATATTGAACGGGATGATATCTTTGTGTACCCTTAATGAAGGCACGTAAAAATCGTATCGATAAGTATTCCGTATTAGGTCTTACTCGGACGGGAGAATAATCAGTAAGTATAGATATGGGATTGAGATAAATACAGCGGGCGGGCTCTGCCAGGGGAGAATCAGGTAACGGCCGGGGCTGGTGCCCCTCCCATGAGTAACATGATACGAAATTGGGCAAGTGGCATCCCGCCGGTAAACTAGCTAGTAGCGATAATGGCTGTATTATGGATAGATGTGACAGCATAATAGTTATGGAAATGGCATCTCTGAAACACAAAGGACTGAAAGTAAACGCCTAATAGAATACGATTGAAGGAGGTGATAGCTTTCAACAGAAAAAATAAAGACAGATTGACTCCAATATTTTAGAAGGAGGAAAAAAGTGAAAAAGAAAATATTGCTAGTTCCTTTGGCATTATTGTTAGCCATTAGCTTGGTAGTTAGCAGTTGTGCGGCACCAGCTCCAGCGCCGGCACCAGCCACAACACCGGCACCAGAGCAGGAAGTAATCAAGTGGGTTGTATGCGATACATTTGCCGCTGGTAATGCGCTGTCATGGAGCGGAGAAATTATAACCCAAACCGTAAAGGATCTATGCCGGACGCCCAATTATCGTCTTGAGTTTGAATATCACTATGGTGCAGAGATGTTCCCAATGGGGGAGACATTTGAAGCGGCGAAGACTGGTGCCATTGATGCAGCGGTTGGTTGGCCTGGTTTTCTGAAAGGCACAAACACCGCCTTGGTTCTGTTTGGCTCTTTCCCCTGTTCTTACACTCCCGAGGATTTCGCTATCTGGTACTATTACGCCGGTGGGCAAGAGCTATGTGATGAGATGTATGGTAAGTACAATATGAAGCCCTTTGCTGTTGGTGGTGGCACTATCGAAGGTGGAATGTGGTCACATTTTAAGATGGAAAAACCTGAAGATTTCGCTGGTCTGAAAATCCGGACGCCAGGCTTCAGCGAGGACATTATAGACATGATGGGTGCTACCACAGTTGGGATAAGCCCCGATGAGATATATCTGGCGATGGATAGGGGCGTCATAGATGCCGCTGAGTTCACTTTTCCATGTGGTGATGTCTCCATACATCTAGAAGAGGTCGCTGAGTATTACATTGCACCAGCCTGGTGGCAGACAGCGATGATAACATTACTTGCTGTCAACACGGATACCTGGAACGAGTTACCTGATGAATTGAAACCCTTGTTAGAGTATGCTGCTAAGGTATCTTATCTAATATCCTATGCTAAGTGGGACTATTCAAACATCGATGCAGTCAGGCAGTTCGAAGAGGCTGGAACGAAGATAACCAAGCTGGGCGAAGAGGCTATACTTGCTCTAGAAGAGCATTCATGCCATCTAGCGGAGATAGAAGCCGCAAAGAACCCTGATTTTTTGAAGGTAGCCAAATCTCTGTATAACTTCATGAAGGCTTACCAAACGTGGCGCTACATGGCTAAACCGTACGGTCAGGGTTGTGTTCACGAGGTATGGCCCAATTTTGTTGATGAAGACCCACGATATCCTTGGATGACTGATATGAGTAATCCAGAGTACTACGCCATCTTTGAAAAATAGCTAGAAGGGACCCTCAAAGGAACGCTACCCCATAGCTTCACCTTTGAGGGTCTCGACCAATAAGGACGAATGTTTATTCAGGTCACTACGCTAGCTGAAAATACTGCCAGTTGGCTGGGTTTCCTTGCCGAGTGGGGAATAAGTATTCTAATAGATGCAGATGGCCATAAGGTTCTACTGGATACAGGACGAAGTATTGTGGCAGCCTATAACGCCATTGGGATGGGAATTGACCTATCGCAGATTGACAAAATCGTCTTCAGTCACGGGCATGCGGATCACACCGGTGGTTTACTTCACCTGCTGAAGATTCGTAGAAAACCAGTAGAGGTAATTGCACATCCAGATGTGTGGGCAGCCAAATATTGGCGTACTTCCGAGGGCAAATATGATTACATCGGAATACCTTTTCCCCGGCAGTTAGCAGAAAGTCTAGGGGCATCTTTCTGTTTGACCAAAAAGCCGGTATGGATCAGCGATAAGATTGTTACCAGTGGTGAAGTGCCCATGTTGACTGAGTACGAAGAGATTGACACTAATGCCTGCGTTAGCGAGAACGGCGAGTTTAAACCTGACCCATTGCGAGATGACCAATCCCTTTTTATCAAGTCCGATAAAGGTCTAGTAGTCATCCTAGGTTGTGCCCATCGAGGTATAGTAAACATTTTAAGACATGCTCAAAAATTAACAGGTATAGAGTCTATCTACGCGGTAATTGGTGGTACTCACCTTATATCGGCATCGCCTCGACGTATGGATTCAACTATTACTGAATTAAGGCGCTTCGGCATCCAGAAGCTAGGGGTATCACACTGTACAGGCTCAAACGCAAGCGCTGTATTAGCTCGTGAATTTGGGGATAAGTTCTTCTTCAACAATGCTGGAACCAGCACTACCATCGATGCTTAAAATGCATATACATGTTAGCTGGCGGAAGGAGCTATAGGAGAAGTGGTACATACTATTCTGAAGAAATTGGATGCCACTGCCGAATGGACCGGTAAGATAGTTCGGTGGGGAATCGTCGCCTTGGTAGCGGTCATCATCATAGAGACCGTAGCCAGGAAGGTATTTGATAACCCCTTTATATGGTCTTATGAGACAAGTTTTTTTATCTTTGGTTATTATGCTTTATTGGGGTCTTCCTACACCCTTCTACATGCGGGACATGTAGGCATTGATGTTCTTCCCGAACGCCTGCCAGAAAAATGGCGGCATATATTGGCAATAGTGTGTTTTATAATTCTCACCGGTCTATTCACTGTAGGCATGATGATAGGCGGGATCCCAATTGCCATAAACTCATGGCAGATAATGGAGCAAGGTCACAGCGTGTGGCGACCAAACATAGCTCATTTCAGAACCGTTATCCCCGTGGCATTTGGCCTAATCTTTCTTCAGGGCGTTGCCTGGGTTATTAGACACGTAAATAGTCTTAGGCAGGTAAAACTATGACAGATATACAATTACTCGCTCTTGTTGTAGTTTTACTCCTAGTCGTCCTCTTCCTGGGACATCCTTTAGCTTTAAGCCTCGGTGCTCTTGGCATACTTTTAGGTTTGGTTTTCTTAGGCCCAAGCACTTTGCCTCTAGCTATAACCAAGACCTATTCCCTTATGTGTAATTTTTCCCTTATCGCTATACCTCTGTTTATTTTTATGGCTTATATCTTGGACAAAGCGGGCATCGCCAAAGTTATGTTTGATGGAATGCGGGATTTGACAGGTGGGTTAGCTGGTGGTCTAGCGGTAGCAACAGACTTAGTATGCACGCTAATTGGTGCCAGCACAGGGATTGTTGCGACTGGAATTGTTAGCATGGGTGTCATAGCTGGACCTCATATGCTTAAGCACGGATATGATAAGAAGTTGACAGTAGGCTGCATTATGGCTGGGGGAACTCTGGGCATTTTGGTTCCCCCCAGTATAATGTTGGTTCTCATGGGAGCCGTAGCAGGAATCTCGGTAGGTAGACTTTTTATGGGAGGCGTCGGAACCGGGCTGCTGCTTTCGTCTCTATACATCATTTATATGCTACTTCTATGTCGCAGACATCCAGAACTGGGACCGCCTGTCCCTGTAGAAGAACGAGCCCGAATCCGCACTCGCATAGTAAGGGGTATAAAGGGTGTGAGTCCTCCGATTTTGCTGATATTAGCTGTTTTAGGCTCCATTTTTATGGGTGTTGCTACCCCTGCTCAAGCTGCCGCCATAGGTGCCTTTATAGCTATTATAATGATGATTGCCTATGGGCAATTCAATCTAGAGAATATGACCTCTGCAACTACAGAGACCCTGAAAATATCCTGCATGGTTCTACTCATCATATTCGGCGCCAATATATTCTCAGCTATTTTTATGGCAATGGGATGCGGCAGAACCCTGGGGGACATTTTCGCTGCGCTGGACAATAAGTGGCTATTCATTGGATCGACGATGCTTCTTATTTATATTCTAGGGATGTTTATTGACTGGACTGCTATTTTAGTGTTGCTTATCCCTATCTTTTTCCCTATAGCAATTGAAACGTATGGCTTAGACCCACTATGGTTTGGTATGATTGTAGCGGTTAACTTACAGGCGTCCTTTTTATCACCGCCATTTGGCTATGCATTGTTCTTTATGAGAGCGCTTAAGTTGCCTGGGGTAACACTGGGGGACATCTATCGTAGTTCTCTTCCGTTTCTTGGTTTGCAGGTAGTCGGTTTGGCTTTAGTTATTATCTTCCCCCCAATCGCTACTTACCTTCCCAGTATAATGCACTGGTGAAGGAGAGGTATTTTGCAAAATCTATAAAATTAGCTAGATTATACCCCCCAAGCCTCGGAAAGCTTTTAACCTAAAAAGAAACTCTCTGTTCGGCTGAAATAGCTTCAAAACAGGGGGTTATTTTTACTTTGGTAGCGCATACCGGATTCGAACCGGTGATCTCCTCCTTGAGAGGGAGGTGTCCTAGGCCACTAGACGAATGCGCCACCTAAAAAAGAAACGCCGACTATCAAAAATATGGCTGGCCACTCTGGAACCATATCGAACTTTTTGCGACCGGACTTGGCCCCAGAATTGCGTGAATTGCTTAAAAAATCACAGCTTTCACAGCCCTAGCTAAAAGCATTATATCAGTAAATGCACAAGACGACAATACAAAAGCTTCCCTATCTCATTGAGGAGGTATATAATATGAAGTACAAAAACAATTACAGAACTAAAGGAGGAATGTATCATGTTTGACCTGTTGAAAAAAGCCACTTTAATGGGGATTGGGATTACCTCGATGACCAAGGATAAAATTGAGGAACTGGCTAAAGAAATTATTGAAGAGGGTAAGCTCTCTGAGGAAGAAGGCAAGAAGTTAGTTGAAGACCTGCTAAAGCGATCAGAGGAAGCAAGAAATGAACTTGAAAGCCGGGGTGAGAAATTGGTAAAGAGCGCTTTGGAGAAGCTGGATATTCCATCCCGCGCCGAAATGGAAAAACTCCAGGCTCGGATAAAAAAGCTGGAAACGCAAATCAAGAATAGATAAGAAGGGAACAGTGATTCCTAAAGTTGGATTAGGTCGTACCTACCGCCACATTAACCGGTACCGAGAGATCATTACCGTGTTAGTGAAACACGGTTTTGGCGATTTGGTAGCCAGAAGTAACTTAGAGAAACATATTGCTTTTGGTAAGAAATTCCTTCCCCGGGGAGGAGATGCAAAGATAGTGTCTCTTTCCCGCTGGGAGCGGATACGGATGGCATTGGAAGAGCTTGGCCCGACTTTTATAAAACTCGGTCAGATAATGAGCAATAGGCCGGATTTATTGCCTCAAGAACTTCTTGTTGAACTTAAGAAACTTGAGGATTCTGTCCCTCCTTTTTCGGAAGAAGAAGCCAAACAACTGGTTGAAGAGGAACTTAATGAACCCATTGCCAACCTTTTCAAGGAATACGTAAGTACTCCCATAGCCTCAGCCTCAATAGCGCAAGTCCATAAAGCCGTACTTACGAACGGAGAGATAGTTGCCGTTAAGGTGCAGCGTCCCGGAATAGAACAGGTTATTGAAACTGATATAGAGATAATGCTTCATCTGGCCACATTGATGGAGGAGCATATTAAGGGGACGGACATTTTAAATCCCGTTGGTATAATCAAGGAATTTGAGCGGTCGATTAGAAAGGAAATAGATTTCACCATTGAAGCCACACATATTGAACGATTTGGCAGAAATTTCCAGAAAGAGACCACCATCTGTGTACCAAAGGTTTACCGAAGTTATACCACCAGGAAAGTCCTCACCATGGAATTTATTGATGGTATCAAAGTCTCTAATATTGACGCTCTATTAGAGTCAGGGAACGACCCTAAAATTATTGCCAGTAGAGGTGCTACTCTCGTTCTTAAACAGGTTTTTGAACATGGCTTTTTCCACGCCGACCCTCACCCCGGTAATATTTTAGTCCTGGATAATAATATTCTATGCTTTCTTGATTTTGGTATGATGGGAGTTTTGTTACCTAAACACAGAGAATATCTTGGCAGTATCGTCGTTGGGATTGTAAACAGAGATGCAGAAAGAATAACCAAAACTCTTCTACAGTTCTCCGGCAATAACCGTATCGATAATATTGAGGGGTTAGAATATCAGATATTTGAATTGATAGAACAATATTCTTACATACCGTTAAAAAGTCTAAATATGGGTGAACTTCTGAATAAACTGATCAAACTGATTAGTTCCTACAAGTTGAAAATTGCACCTGATTTTTATCTATTAATAAAAGCGTTAGTAATCATCGAAGGGGTAGGCAGGAAGTTGGACCCGGATTTTGATATGGTAAAACATACAGAACCGTTTGCTAAGAAATTATTAAGGGAGCGCCTAAGTCCTCGCAAATTAACA
>DAOWJC010000146.1 GCA_030640595.1 Dehalococcoidia bacterium
TAATCTGGCTCTCTCCACATTGTCAGCTTGACTGAATTCAGCCTCAGGAGACCTGTCCAAAATATCAATAGGTGGTAACCGCCAACCATTGACAGTAACCAGTGTCGGCGATTCACCATACTTCTTCCAAACCTCTTGAGCTACTTGTTTTAGTTCCTGTTGAGCTGGGGTAGGAGTCAGCACCGGGGTAACTTCTCTCCTTATTGGTTCTATTTCAGGGGGTTTGGGGGTTACTGTAACCGAAGGAAGTGGCGGTTTTTGTTGTGGGATTGGTCTAGGCGCCGGTCGCCTTGCCAGTTGTTTACCTAGCCATGAAATGGATTTAGCTACAAGGTGGAAGCAAGCCCCCGGGGCTACCAAAATAACACCAATAAGGACTAATCCCAGTATCCGAAGCAAGCCGTTAAAATCGGCGTAGCCAATGATACCCAGACCGAACCTGCCCCCCAAATTGGATAAGGCAAGTATTCCCCAAACAGCCAGAGCCAAGGCAATCCCACCCAGCCACTGATTCCAATGGAGGATAACAGAGGGTAGCTTCCGTTGCCATAGCACCCCGACCACAATTCCGATAGCGATAACTATGAGGAGCAACCCCCAGCCAAACAGCCCCAGAATTTTATCTCCAATATTGGTAGCCAGTGAAATCAAGGCTGAACGCTGCCAGAGTAGTAGCGCCACGATAAGGGCTAGTAATATAAGTCGCCACACCGGTGGTAGTGCTATGAAATGGAATAGCCGGCTCCACCACGACCTTCTCTTTGGCTTTCTTCTGGATTTACCCCTGATATTAGCTTTCCTCTTAGCCATATAACCCCTTGGTGAGTCAGCACGCTATACCTTTACCATAAATGGGAGAATCATAGGCCGGCGTTTGGTCTGCTCATAATAAAATCTATTTAATGCATCTCTAACCTTAGTATTGATAAAGCTCCACTCAGCAGGTCGGTCACCGCTATGGTCTAGGATTCGGGCTACTAGGTCGCGACTCTCGTCTAGCATATCTTGGGATTCTCTGGTATCAACGAAACCTCGCGATACAATATCAGGACGTCCCACCAGTTTGCCCGTTTGCCTATTTACAGCGATAATGACCACTACTATCCCATCCCGTGACAGCATCCTTCGATTACGGATAACAACACTGCCGATATCACCTACACTTAGACCATCTACATATACATTGCCTGAGGTAACCTTACCCGTTATCTTGCCCGCCTGTGGGCTAACCTCAAGGATATCGCCATCTTCTAAGATAAAGGTGTTGTCTTTTGGAATGCCTATTGATTGGGCTAATTTAGCGTGAAGGCTTAGGTGGCGGTATTCGCCATGGATAGGCACAAAGAATTTTGGCTTGACCAAGTTTAGCAGTAGTTTCAGCTCTTCCTGGCTAGCGTGCCCGTGAACATGAACCGGTGCCACCTTACTATATAATACTTGAGCCCCTTGCTTGAAAAGGTTATCCACGGTTCTGTTGATTAGCCCTTCGTTTCCCGGGATAGGTGTTGCTGAAATAACTATCGTGTCGCCACGAAGGATGTGAACCTGGCGGTGGTCCCGATTGGCCATACGGACCAGGGCTGAAGTAGGTTCCCCCTGACTTCCAGTGGTAATAAAAACAATTTTATTGCGAGGCATACCTTTAAGCTCATCAAGCCGAGCCAGTATTCCATCAGGGGCATTAAGGTAGCCTAACTCTAGTGACATGCGTACGGTATCGCTCATACTGCGCCCAACAATAACGACACGACGCTGGTGCTTGGCCGCCGCATCAATAACCTGCTGAATACGGGAAATCAGTGATGAGAAGGTAGTGACAATCACTCTCCCCGGGGCATCAGCCATGATATGGTCTAGGGTTTCACCAACCACTCTTTCAGACGGAGTGTAGCCGGGTAGTTCAGCATAGGTGGAGTCGGAGAGGAGAAGCAGGACTCCTTGTGCTCCTAGTTGTGCCAGTCGAGACAGGTCGGTTGGTTTACCACTAACCGGTGTATAGTCAAGTTTAAAATCTCCGCTATGAACTA
>DAOWJC010000139.1 GCA_030640595.1 Dehalococcoidia bacterium
CTGATATTAAGCGTGTATTTGCCTATCACGGTGCTGAGCACAAGGCAGTGAATGCCTACGAAGATGGGGTGCCACTGGAGATAGAGGCAGTTAGAGCACATAGCACCGCTCATACCCGTTGCGGCACCAGCTTCATATTTGTCGTATTCATTATTGCCATCATCGTCTTTACTTTGGTTGGTTTACCTTCGATATGGATGATGGTGTTGTCGCGAATTATCCTTATCCCAGTTATTGCTGCCCTTGGCTATGAAATTATCTACTTTGGCACCAGGCACAGAAACAAAGGCATAATCAGGGCAATTCTGGCTCCCGGGTTGTGGTTACAGACGCTGACAACAAGAGAGCCTGACGATAGTCAACTTGAGGTTGCCCTGGCGGCACTAAAGAGGGTAACTGAAATTGACCAGCCTGAGGAAGCAGCTCAGGCTTCCCCTTGATGGTCTGCCTCCACATCTTGTTTGGTTAGTTGCTCAAAGAAGCAGGTCTTATTACCGGTATGACACACCGGACCTGTAGGGTGTGCCTTAACCAGAATGGTATCGCTATCACAGTCCTTCCATACCGAGCGCACCTTGATGCGGATGCCCGAGGTCTCTCCCTTGTGCCACAGCTTCTGTCGGCTACGACTGTAGAACCAGACTTCACCGCTAGATAAAGTGCGGCGCAGTGCCTCCTCATTCATATAGCCCAGCATCAGCACCTCGCCGGTATCAGCATCCTGAACTATAGCCGGGATAAGCCCCTTTTCATTAAACTTTAGATTTTCTATCAACTTACCCTCTATTTAGCTGATGGCGTCTAGCGCCTGCTTCAGGTTGATGTCCCCGGTATAAAGTGCCTTGCCGATTATGGCACCCTCTACGCCGAGTGATTTAAGCATTTTAAGGTGAATTAGCGATGAAATGCCACCAGAGGCGATAATAGGCATTCTGATTGCATTAACCAGCTCGAAAATGGCAGCAAAATTTGGCTCGGTGAGGGTGCCATCACGACTAATATCAGTGTAGATGAAACGCCTTACCCCGAGTTGCGCCATAGACTTGGCAAATTCTACAGCCCTTAACTCCGTTTCCTGGTGCCAGCCATGTATGGCAAGATACCCCTCCCGGGCATCAATGCCAACAATAATAGATTCGCTGAACTTACGGCACGCCTCTTCCATCAGCTTGGGGTCTTCAACAGCGGCTGTGCCCAGGATGACACGCTCTACGCCGGCTTTAAGCAGTTGCTCTATCGTTTCCAGTTGGCGGATACCACCGCCCAGTTGGGTAGGTACTAATACGGCATTTGCTATTTGTGTAATAATGTCCAGATTGTAAAGCTCACCGGTAGCTGCGCCATCGAGGTCAACGATATGCAGCCTTGGTGCTCCCAGCGATTGCCACTCTAGAGCTACCTGTAACGGGTCGTCAGAGAATACCGTTTCCTGGGCATAGTCGCCCTGATACAGGCGAACGCACCTGCCGTGTCTAAGGTCTATAGCCGGAATTATTTCTATTGTAGTCTTACCTCCCTTAAATAAGCCCCATCTTTTGCTTGACTTCCTTGAGGGTCTCCCCGGCAATAACTCGGGCTCGCTGAGCGCCATCAGCCAGAACATCGGTTATATATTGGGGCTTAGCGTTTAGGGCAGCCCGCCGTTCCCGGAAAGGTTTAAGCGTAGAATTAATCTCTTTAGCCAGGAGCAGCTTACAATCAACGCAGCCAATTTTAGCTGAGCGACACTGGCTAGCTATATCATCTAATTTGAAGGGATTAAAATATCGCTGAAGCCGATAAATATTGCATATCTCAGGGTGTCCCGGGTCATTGCGATATCGGCGAGCCGGGTCAGTAACCGCCGTCTTTACCCGCTCTATCGTTTCCTCATCGGAAAGAGCTATTTCAATATCATTGCCCAGTTGCTTGCTCATCTTCTCTTTCCCGTCTAGCCCCAGTATCAATGGAAACGAGGTAAGCTTGGCTTCAGGCTCAGGGAAGGTATTGCCAAATAGATTGTTAAAGCGGCGGGCAATCTCCCTGGCTAGCTCCAGATGTGGCAACTGGTCTTCACCGACTGGTACAACCTCGGCTTTATAAAGCACAATATCGGCAGTCATTAGAACTGGATAGCCTACCAGCCC
>DAOWJC010000072.1 GCA_030640595.1 Dehalococcoidia bacterium
CCACTAACTTCAAGGCTGATGGTGGTATGGAGCGCTGCCTTAACCCAACATATCCCCTGGGTCCGACATTTGAGACCGTTACCCGCAGTCTTGATGATGGTGCTGCTCTATCTGGACTGTGGCGGTACGACAACAGGTTGTGGTCAATTGACACCATCAATACCAGACTAGCGACTTATACCGATAGCTTAACCCAGCCGATTACCCTGACCTCACCATCTAATAAGGCACCAGGCATAGGCACTATTATTAATTACATTATTAGTAATGTTAGTCTTGACTGGGAGGCATTGAGCGGGGCTACCAAATACGAGTGGCAACTTAACTATGAGGCTAACTTCTCCACGGTTCCTGCCGGATTTGAGGATGAGACTAAAACCACCTCAGCCCGTCTACCATCGCTTGAGCCAGCTACCACATACTACTGGCGTGTGAAAGCCGTTACGCCAGTGTTAAGCCCATGGTCAGCCACGTGGTCGTTCACCACCAGCCTTGGCGATGAGGCTATCGCTCCCGAGCTCTACAGTCCCCAAGCTGGTGCCCGCGGGGTGTCGCTACCACCAGTATTTCAATGGAGCGCCATAGCTGGGGCAGACAGCTATGAGCTATTGGTAGCTACCGATGTTTCTTTTGCCAATCCCTTAATCATAAAGATTGGCCCCTATGCTCTACCCAGCACAGCCTGGCAATGCGATATACGTCTGAACTACGATGCCACCTACTATTGGAAGGTGAGAGCTGGCAGCTCTGATACTTGGAGTGCCTGGAGTGCTGTTGGTGCCTTCACTACTGAGTCGACACCGTCTGAGTCATCGTCACCGTCTGAGTCATCATCACCACCAGAGCTAACATCCCCACTACTCCCACCACTGCCACAATCCCCCCCATCCCCGCCACCTCCAGCATCACCCCAACCAACCATTCCCGATTGGGTAAAATATCTGATTGGTGGTCTATTCCTGACCATAATAGTGCTAATAATTACTGTGCTGGTGCTGGTGCTGGAAATAAGGCGGCTCTAGACGGCTAATAAATCTCAATAGTCAAGCAAAAAGACCTGCGTGGTGGCAGGCAGGCTCGGCTTGGTGATGGAGAGCTTGGATTGGGGGTTGACCTCCTTTATCCCCATCTCCTTGAGGAACCTCCCCACTGGCTCTAGTTCCCAGTTCAGCGCTTCGGTTTTGTAGTGCATAGGAATCACTACCTTCGGCTCAATCTGCCGCACTACCTCGGCTGCCATAGGGGCGTTAATAGTGGACACTCCACCTACTGGAATCAGTAGTACATCCACATTGTCTAACTCTTCTACCTGCTCAGTAGTAAGCACGTGCCCTAGGTCACCAAGATGGCATACCGATACCTCATCTACCTCCATAAGATAGGCAGTATTTCTACCCCTCTTTCTGCCCCTCTCTCCATCATGGAAGGTAGCTATCCCTATAATCAGGACGCCGCTGATTTCATACTCGCCGGGTTTGGTAACCAGCCTCGGTTCACCACCAATGCCCTGAGTATAGGAATGTCCCGGGTGCTGATGGCTTACGGTTACAATATGGGCGGTAGGTTTGCCTAATGAATAGCCCAAGCCTGGTGAGTAAGGGTCAGTAATAACTGTGGCGTGACTACCCCTAATTCTGAAGCAGGAGTGACCTAACCAGCTGATATCCATTTGTCTAAATATAGCATAGGTAGGCTCACCGGTCAATTGACAATTAGCCACCTTGCAGGTCAAGGTGTTTTTTCTCTGGTATATTTGTGGTATAATTACTGTGAAGTTGGTTCTTGAAGCCTGATTAATTAAATAATTTCTCGCTGGGTTTGGTATTATCCTGAGACAGTGGGTGCCGTTTAGGCTTAAATTAATGTGCCTGCCGAGGAAAACGGAACTCTAGATTAGGAACTTTGGCAATAAAGCCAAGTCAGAATTTAGAGTAGTAAGTCCTTGTGTGGTAGGCATAAGGACTTCTCTTTTAAATAGGTGGTGACAGTATGTCTAGACAGAAGAAGGCGCAAATTATTGATAAACTACAGGAGGCTTTTTCTAAATGTAGCGTTGGTATTCTAACTAACTATCGGGGGCTATCAACCCCTGAGGTAACTATTTTGCGTCGTAGATTGAGGGAGTCGGGGGTTGAGTATAAAGTGGTGAAGAATACTCTGGCTCGGTTTGCCGCACAAAGGGCAGGCAGGGATGATTTGGTTAGCTCCTTTGAGGGTCCGGTAGCTATTGCTTTTGGCTATGGTGATATAATTGAACCAGCTAAAATTTTGGCTGACTACATTCGCACCTCAAAAGCAAGTCTGAGTATTGAGGGGGGCTTTTTAAGTGATAGACTACTTACCGGAGGGGATGTGATGACCCTTTCTGCGCTGCCGTCAAGAGAGCTATTACTAGCCAGGGTTGTGGGTAGGATGCAAAGTCCTATCTCAGCTTTAGCTGGCTGTCTTGTTACCCCCGTAAGGCGGATTATGGGGGTGCTACAAGCTAGAATTCAACAATTGGAGGGAGAATAAAGTGTCGGAAAATGAGGTAGAAACTGGGCGTGACATTGGTGGAGAAAAAGCAGAGGGCGAACAGCAGCCGCTTGCCGAACAGGTAGCGAAAAAGCCTAAAGCGGTTAAGGCAGCTCCTAGCAAACCGCAGGCTCCGGCTAAGGTGGAGTCGGCTAAGAAGGCGACAACCATTGATGAGGTAATGGCTACCATAAAGAATATGACGGTGCTTGAACTGTCACAGTTAGTAAAAGCTTTAGAGGCTGAGTTTGGCATTAGTGCCGCTGCCCCGGTGGTAGCAACAGCTACAGCCGCGCCGACCGAAGCTGCAGCTCCGGCTGAAGAGAAGACGGAGTTTAATGTGATTCTTAAAGACATAGGTGCTAATAAGATTAGCGTGATTAAGGCAGTGCGGGAGTTGACCACTTTAGGGCTGAAGGAGTCCAAGGACTTGGTAGAGAGTGCTCCCAAGCCAGTGAAGGAAGGGGTTGGCAAGGATGAGGCGACGGCTATGAAACAGAAACTGGAAGCCGCTGGGGCTACTGTTGAGGTTACATAAACCTAGTTTAGCCGACTCTATATGTAGGGGTTAGATATGCCTCTTCATGATTGGTTTATATTAATGGGTACGGGTGGCTTGTTTGTCCTTCTCGGTCTAGCCGTAGTTATCTGGGGTAAGAGTGAGGAGAAGAGCTATTATGATTCCCTGTCCACTCACGCTGACCTACGGGAATTTTTAGAGCACCAGCCACAGCAGCCTCAACCTGTAGCCTTAAAGATAGGGGGTTGGATAGCAGTTGCTGTTGGCTTGGCTATGCTGGCTATGGGTGGCGCAATTTTCCTCTGGGGTTGAGGCTTTATTTATTACTCTAGGTAATCCCTTAATTTTCGGCTTCGGCTGGGGTGGCGTAGCTTACGAAGCGCCTTGGCTTCAATCTGCCGAATTCGTTCCCTGGTTACGCTGAACTCCTTGCCTACTTCCTCCAGAGTCCGACTTCGTCCATCTTCAAGACCGAATCTAAGTTGAAGTACTCGTTGCTCACGGGGGGTAAGGCTGGACAGTACCTCGTCGATTTGTTCCTTGAGCAGTTGTCTGGATGCGGCATCAACCGGTGGCAAAGCATTTTGGTCTTCTATGAAGTCACCCAGGTGGCTGTCCTCCTCCTCACCCATAGGTGCCTCTAGTGATATTGGCAACTGGGCTACCTTGACTATCTCTCTGACTTTTTCTGGAGGTATTTCCATTCCCATACCGATTTCCTTGGAGGTGGGCTCCCGCCCATATTCCTGGGCGAGGTGGCGACTTACTCTCATTAGTTTATTGATGGTCTCAACCATATGAACCGGTATGCGAATAGTCCGAGCCTGGTCGGCTATAGCTCGGGTAATAGCCTGACGAATCCACCAGGTGGCATAGGTGCTGAATTTATAGCCTCTACGGTAATCGAATTTCTCTACGGCTCTGATTAGTCCGATATTCCCCTCTTGAATAAGGTCGAGGAGCGACATGCCCCGTCCAACATGTTTCTTGGCTACGCTGACTACTAAACGCAGGTTGGCTTCAGTGAGATGCCTTTCTGAGTTTTCAGCGGCACGCTCAATATCCCCCAAGTAAGCCTCAAGTTGTCTTTCATAAGCCTGAATGGAATTAATGAAAACGGTATCTGTCACCAGATTCTCTAAGTCGGCCAGAGAGACGCTTTCTCCAATAGTATTAAGGATTTCCTTTGGTAGCAGGTTAATATTTAGTGACAGATTGATAAGGAGCTGGTCTGTTTCTGGTATAGACCTACCTGTCTGGTAAGCAATGGACTGGATTAATTGCTGGTCTATCTCACCATTAACACTAGCTCGCAATTTAGCATCAATAATGGTCTCGGTAAAGCTGGTTGTAGGTGTTAAATCAAGCTGTTCCCGGATGATATGGATGATAGTAGAAGCCTGAGACAACTCTTTGAGCGTGGCAAGTACTATTTCAGTTGCTGAAGGGAGTCTCTCATTTCTCAGCAGATAGCCTTGTTTAATCTCTTTGATATGTTTACCCACCTCCATCTTTCTGGCTAGGACCTTTTCATCAGCAGCAGTAAGAAGGTGCACCCTGCCAATTTCGTGGAGGTAGATGCGGACCGGGTCATCAGCTATATCTTGCTCCTCCGGTTGTTCTAGTGGTACTTCTACTTCTACATCTGCCGGGGTTTCAAGCGCGCTTAGTTTTTCCTCCGGAGGCAGCTCCTCATCATCGTCCTTATCCTGGGGTGGGAACCATGCCGAGTTCTCACTGTTTTCTAAGCTCATTTCTCGTCTCCTTTGCTACTGACCTCGTCCGTCTTTTTTGGCTAAAGACCTCGCCCAGTTGGATGCTGACTTCTATCCCTTGCTCCTCGAGCTTGGCTAGCTCGGCAGCAGTGCCTCCTGCCTCGGCTTCTAAGGCTAATACCGCTTCTCTTTTTGTCTCCAAGCTTCGCAGGAATTTTTCTCGTAGGCGGAGAACACAGCTAGTATATTTTTGTTCTATTTGGTTGGCGGGTAGGCTTTTGTTTATTAGGGAATCAAGGTGCTCCCAAATTGCAGAATCAAGCTTATCCTTAAGTGATGACAGGTCATTAGCTTGCTGCCAGGCGATAAAGATTTCACGGTTTTCGCTATTTTCAAAATATTCAGGTAATAGACCCTCACCCTGAGCTTTGAGCTCTGGGTGCTGCAGGAGCAGGGCAAGGCAGTATTCCTCAAGGGGGCTGGACAAGAGTGGATGCAGGGGGTGAGTTACAGATTCTAGTTCGGGCTCCTTGACGATGCGTCTAGCTTGACTAGCCTTAGTTCTTCTCAGAGCAGTTTCCAGGCTGCGTTCGTTGACCTTGACCA
>DAOWJC010000052.1 GCA_030640595.1 Dehalococcoidia bacterium
AGCGGCAATGTTACCCCGAGTGGAACTAACCCACCCCAAACATGCTATTGGCACCAACACTATCACTGCCATGCAGTCGGGGATTGTCTTCGGCTATGTAGGGCTTGTTGAAGGCATAGTGGCTCGTATCCAGAAAGAATTAGGGGGAAAAGCTAAGGTAGTGGCTACCGGAGGCTATGCTGAACTCATCGCCAAAGAAACATCAGTAATTGATATAGTAAACCCCGATTTAACGCTGATTGGATTAAGACTCATCTACCTGATGAACAAAGCCTAGCCTTATAAGGAGACAATAATGCTAGCCAACAAGACTATAGTATTGGGTATAACCGGTAGCATAGCTGCCTACAAAGCAGCCGACATCGCCAGTAAATTAACCCAAGCTGGTGCCAGGGTTGAGGTAATTATGACCGAGGCGGCTACCAAGTTTATCGCCCCGCTAACCCTCCGCAGTCTTACTGGCCAACCGGTAGTAACTGATATGTTCGAGCCAGCCGCTGAGTGGAGCATTGAACATATAGCCCTAGCCGAGGCGGCTAATGTAGTCGTCATTGCCCCAGCTACAGCTAATGTTATCGCCAAGCTGGCAGCCGGTATCTCTGACGATATGCTATGTTGCACCGTGCTGGCGACTAAAGCCCCGGTTATCGTGGCGCCAGCCATGAATGTTAACATGTTTGAGAATACTATTACTCAGGAGAACCTGGCTAAACTTAAAGCCAGGGGCTTTATTATTATTGACCCTGCCTACGGTCGTTTAGCCTCAGGCAAAATGGGTTTGGGGCGTTTGGCTGAGGTTGAGGAAATCATCGGCACCATCAAGCAGGTATTGGGCAGGAGCGGTGACCTGGCTGGTAAACGCATCGTGGTTACCGCCGGTGGCACCCAGGAACGCATTGACCCGGTTCGCCATATTGGCAACCGCTCCTCGGGCAAAATGGGCTACGCTGTAGCTGAGGCAGCCAGGGACAGGGGGGCTGAAGTTAAGCTAATCACCGCCCCCACCTCCCTACCCGAACCGGCAGGCATTGAGGTTATCCACATTGAAACCGCTGTTCAGATGAAGGAGGCGGTGGCTAAGGCTACCCCTCAAGCCGATGCCCTGATTATGGCGGCTGCTGTAGCTGACTATCAACCGAAGAGTGTAGCCAAGGCCAAGATTAAGAAAGAAACCCCCAGCCTGACCCTGGAGCTAGTCAGAACCCCGGATATTCTAACCGAAGTAAAGGGCAACTTCCTCAAGGTCGGCTTTGCCGCTGAAAGCGAAGACGTGGTAGCTAATGCCAGGCAGAAGCTAGAGAAAAAACAGCTTGACCTCATTGTGGCTAACGATATTACTGACTCAAGCAGCGGCTTTGGCACCGACACCAATAAAGTAACCCTCATTAGCCAAGATGGCAATGTAGAAAGCCTGCCCCTGCTAACTAAAAGAGAGGTAGCCGACAGAATGCTGGATAAGGTGGTGGAGCTGTTAGGAAAGAAACCCTGAGGGTAAGAACATGGTTTTTCGAGGTAATAAACTGTCCGATTGGGAGGAACAAGACCTTCAAAAACTCATAGATGACCAGCTTCAGGAACGGGACACTATTGAGTACAAGAAGGATATGTATGGTAATTCTGATGATGATAAAAGAGAAATGTTAAAGGATATAACTTCAATGGCAAATCATCGTGGGGGACATATTTTAATTGGCATTGAAGAAAATGACGAAGGCATCCCTACAAATGTAGTTGGTATTGAATTAGGTAACCATGTAGAGCGAATAAGAAGTAGCTGTCTGGATAATATAGATAAGAAGATAGTAGGTCTGGATATTGAAGATGTGTCGCTAAGCAACGGCAAGCTGATAATAATAATCTCTATCCCAGAGAGTCTGAATGCCCCCCATATGGTGACTTATCGAGGATTAAATCAATTCTGGAAAAGACACGGCAGGCAGAAAGATAAGATGAGTATTGATGAGATTGGGGAAGCCTTTGATAAAAGGTTGTCAAATCTGAATCGCTTAGACCGATTCCTGTTTACCAGAAAAGCAGAAATTCTCGAAGATATAGGTGATCAAACTTTTATGATTATCTCGGCTTCTCCTGCGTATCTTCGTGATGAAATTGTCTTCAACATCCGTGATGGAAATTTACGTAAACTTATCCAAAATCCCCAACCATTTCAGAATGTTGCGGATGGGATTTACTGTGGAAACCCTTACCCAACTGTTAATGGATTGAGGGCAGACAACCGAACTCCCTATTATGGCAGTGTTACACCTGTAAGAATGTATATAGAAGTATTTGCTAATGGTTATATGGAGTTTGGTAGATTAATAAGAAGGGATACTACAGAGGGGATACGTATTAAAAGACTGGAAGAACCTCCTCTAATAGTAGACTTTATGGGATTTATCCAAACTGTGTACGAGCAATACTTACCTTTTACACCGCTAGCGATTTCCTTTTCAATACTTAATGCTAAAGGTATTTGGCTTGTAGTCAGTGGTAATACAACAGAAGAGAATAGCAAAGAGAAATGGCAGAGAGAGCATCTTGAATTCGGGAAATTCTATACTGATAACATTTCAGAAAGCCGCATACTATTGACCAAAGAAATATGCGACCGCCTTTGGCAATGTTTCCATCGTGAGGGATGCAACTTGTTTGATGATGCTGGCACCTTTCGAACTAGTTAGTAGAAGACCGAAGCCAATGAAGAAATACCGCCTTGAAATTTTGAAGTAACAAAAAGCTGTTTAGCAACCCATTCCTAATTATTGTACAAGGAAGAAGGGGGTGAGGTTGTTAAGCAATTTCTGAAGAGGCAAGCATGGCAGAAGCGTTGAATGTTGAATATGAAATGCCCAAAGCCTATGAGCCGGGCAAGGTTGAGCAGAAGTGGTATAAGTTCTGGCTGGAGAAGGGCTACTTCAAGCCCAGGATAGACCCAGCAAAGAAGCCCTTCGTCATCGTCATGCCACCACCAAATGTTACCGGCGAGCTTCACATCGGGCATGCCTTAACCGCCACTCTGGAAGACATTATGACCCGCTGGCATCGGATGAAGGGCGACCCCACCCTTTGGCTGCCCGGTATTGACCATGCTGGCATCGCTGCCCAGGTAGTAGTGGAGCAACTGTTAGCTGAGGAAGGGCTAAGCCGCCATCAGCTAGGCAGGGATAAATTTCTGGAGAGGATGAGGCAGTGGGCAGAAAAATGCCGGCAGACTATTACCGAGCAGCA
>DAOWJC010000029.1 GCA_030640595.1 Dehalococcoidia bacterium
AAATTACTCGATAACTACCCTCGCCTTACCTTCTTGCTCCACCACCTCACCGATAACCTTAGCCTCAGGCAATACCTCAATAAACTGGCCCACATCTTTAGGTGAGCAGATAACTACCATACCGATGCCCATATTAAACACACGATACATTTCCTGCTGGGCAACATTGCCCCGTTGCTGAATGAGCCGAAAGATAGGCAGTATAGTCCACGCCTGAGTATTAAACTTGGCTGCCATCCCTTGAGGCAGAATCCTGGGCACATTACCAACCAGTCCGCCACCGGTAATATGTGCCATACCCTTGATAATCGGCAGTAATGGCTTCAACTGATGGTAGTAGCCGCGGTGGGGTTCCAGAAGCTCCTCGCCCAGAGTTCGACCTAACTCAGGGTAGTAGTTATTTAGAGCCGATTGGGTGGTGCCAAAGAGCTTGCGCACCAGAGAATAACCGTTGGTGTGCAACCCGCTAGACGGCAAACCGATAATGGTATCACCAGCGGCAATCGTCTTCCCCATAATAATCTTTTCTTTTTCCACTACCCCGATGATGAAACCGACCAGGTCATAATCCTTCCCAGCATATAGACCGGGCATCTCCGCCGTTTCGCCACCAATAAGGACACAGCCGACTTCACGGCAAGCACTGGCTAGTCCCTGAGCAATAGCCTCCACCTGTTCTGGCACCAGCTTACCCATAGCAATGTAATCAAGAAAGAAAAGAGGCTCAGCACCACAGGTAAGTATGTCATTGACACAGTGATTAACTATATCAATACCAATTGTATCGTGCTTGGCTAGAGCACAGGCAATCTTCAGTTTGGTACCTACCCCGTCAACACTGGATACCAGAACTGGCTCATTATATCCCTTAAATTCAAAAAGCCCGCCAAAGAAGCCGACGCCGCTCAAGACCTCAGGGCGGAGGGTTGAGTGGGCATGCTTGCCAATGAGCCCCTTTGCCTTGGCGGCAGCATCGATATGAACGCCGGCTTTAGCGTAGGTTTCCTTAATTGGCTTTGCCTCCTGTGGCAGAAATTACTTTTGTTAAGAACTGTGTAGTTACCACTGTTTTGTTTTTCGACCAGCCGCCACTAAAGGTGCCACCGCCAGCCAAAGGGTGATAGTTATCAGCATAGCCATGGGATAGCCTATCTTTTCTATCCCGAAGTTCGGGGCAATAACACCCCATAGCGCCATGAAAATGAGAGAACTTAGAAAGAAGCCGGGTATAGCCGCCAGTATGCTGAAGTATCCGAACATATCAGCTCTCCTTTTTATATTTATCCACGAACCGCTTCATTTTCTCAGTCAATCACAGTTTTGTATTTCAGGATGGCTCGGTCTTTCTCGACTTGCTTAACTCCCTGCAAACTCAATTATTGACCACTGGTCTTCCGTCTCATTATAGCAGAGTTGGAACAGTTTGTTATCCTTGGTTCTAACCTGGAAGTGCCTCTCCCCCGGCTCCTGCCATGATTTTTTTATCTCCTCTACCTCATATTCTATACCTTCCCACAGGAAAGACTTCGGTCGTTCGGCATAGGTATGACCGGAATAGCAATTAATTTTAAGGTTGTTCACCCTCACCACCTTCAGGTTTTTATTAGGTAACCCTCCCCCTTTGTCCCCCTCCCTTTGATAAGGGAGGGGAAAGTATTTGTAAGAGGGGCTTTGCTTTTTCTGGATGCTCTTCTAGCTAGAACCCGCTTGAGAATAATCTTTTATCTTAAAACAGCGGCCACGAGTCCTGTGTGCGACGTTTCTTAGCTTTTTTGGCAGCAATTTCCTTTGATATTTTTATAAAGTATGATTGTGGTATTACTTTGCTTGGGGGGGCCTTTGCTTGTCTGGACGAAGTCAAATGATATAGGCGTCTAAATTCACCATCAGTTAAGTCCCCTTTTCGTCCGTTACAAGGCGCGCACAGCAATTGATAATTACCTATACTTTCCTTGCCGTCACGAGATACGGGGGTTTTATGGTCAACGTGAAAGTAACTAATACTCATCTTTCTTCCGCAGTAGTTACATCTTCCCTTTTGCTTCTTAAATAATTCGCTTTCAATATCTTTACTAATCTGTTTACGAACAGGACCTCCAAATATCATTTTGTACCTCCCTGCGATTTATAACTCAGGTCTCCTCTTGTGCCACTCTGTTGCCTGCTGGTAGGCGTGGGCGATTTTGAGTAGTGTTTCCTCGCTGAACGGCTTGCCGATAATTTGCAGACCTATGGGTAGCCCATTGGCAAAGCCAGCCGGGATGGAAATAGCCGGCAAGCCGGCAATATTTATCGGCAGGGTGCAGACATCACTCAAATACATCTGAAGCGGGTCATCTACCTTCTCACCGATTTTGAATGGGACAGTGGGTGAGGTTGGGGTTACCAGGGCATCAAATTTGTCAAAGGCCTGGTCAAACTCCTGCCGTATCAGGGTGCGAATCTTCTGAGCTTTAAGATACCAGGCATCATAATAACCGGCGGACAGGGCATAGGTTCCCAGCATAATGCGCCGTTTTACCTCAGCCCCAAAGCCATACTGGCGGGTCTTTTCCAGCGCCTCCCACATACTGTCGGCGTCTAAGTAGGAGAAGCCATATTTTACCCCATCGTAGCGAGCCAGGTTAGCCGAAGCCTCTGAGGGAGCAATAATATAGTATGCCGCCAGGGCATAAGGAGTATGAGGTAGTGCTACCTCCCATCCTATCCTCGCTCCCAGCTCCTCAAGCTTATTGATGGCGGCTTTTATAGCTATTTCCACCTCTGCCTGCATTCCTTCCACAAAATACTCCTTGGGCACACCAATATGAAGCCCATTGAGGTCGGCAGTCAGGCACTGGGTGTAGTCGGGGGTGGGATATGGAACTGAGGTGGAATCTCTGGTGTCATAGCCGGCGATGGCATTTAACACCAGGGCACAATCAGTAACATCCTGGGTCAGCGGTCCAATCTGGTCAAGGGAGCTGGCAAAAGCAACCAGCCCATATCGGCTTACCCTGCCGTAGGTAGGCTTTAAGCCGGTGACGCTGCAGAAACCAGCCGGCTGACGGATACTGCCTCCGGTATCCGAGCCTAAGGCGCAGATGCTTTCGCCAGTAGCTACGGCGACGGTTGAGCCGCCGCTACTACCGCCGGGGACTCGGCTTAAGTCCCAGGGGTTATGGGTGGTGAACAGGGCAGAGTGCTCGGTAGATGAGCCCATAGCAAATTCATCCATATTTGATTTGCCGATAATTACGACGCCACAGTCGTTTAATTTTTCTACCACGGTAGCATTATAGGGGGGCACAAAGTTTTCCAGCATCTTTGACGAGCAGGTGGTGCGTATCCCTTTGGTGCACATGTTATCTTTGATTACCATCGGGATGCCGGTAAGGGGATTGATGTTACCGGTGGCAATAAGTTCGTCAGCCTTTTGAGCTTGCTTCAGAGCTGACTCTTCGGTAATGGTAACCAAGGCATGAACCTTTGGCTCTACCTGGCGGATACGCTCCAGGCTAGCCTTGGTTAATTCAACCGAGGACAGCTGCTTGGTCTTAAGCAGCCTATGTGCTTGATGAATTGTCAATTGATTTATTATCAATCTACTTCCCTTAGGTTCTTATTTGGTAACCCCCCTTC
>DAOWJC010000068.1 GCA_030640595.1 Dehalococcoidia bacterium
ATGTCGCTCGGCATACCTTTCCAATGTGTCACGATACTTCAATACTAGCTTAAGGGCTTTCCTTTTAAGGTTACGCGAGGCACGAATATATAAATCTGTCTCTTTTACTGCTATGTTAAAAGAGATTAAGTCTTTGTCTTTGACCCAATGGCGGTAGGTTCTGGGCTCATATATCAACTAAAAATGCAACTCCATTGCCCTAGGTGGGCAAGCCTTTATGCACAGTCCGCAAGCCAAGCATTTTTCATTATAGAAATTAACCTGCCTGGTTGAAGGCTCAACTTCAAAAGCACCTGTGGGGCAAACAGTTACACAGGCGCCGCAGTGAGTGCACCTTTCCTCATTGCGAGTAACATCTTGGCTAAGTGCTTGAATTCTAACCCCGCTTTTAGTTAAATACTTGATACCCTTATCATAATCTTTTTGGTCCCCCTTTATCTCCAGAACCATTAGACCTTCTTCCTCCTGGGTGAAGGAGGCTTTTAACATGTTAAATTCAAGATTATAATCCTTAACCAGTCGGTATACTATAGGTCGGTCCACCAGTCGCTTGGGGAAATGCAGAACTATTCTTTTAGAAACGGTAGCCATTGCTTACTCCTCTATCGGGCGTTCTTTAAGTGGCTTGAAGGTTATGCCTGACTCTATACCAGGCAGAGGTGCCACCGGTCCGGTTAGCAAGAATTTTCCGCTTAGTATCCACTCCTTTAGGGTGGTGGCAATTTCTACAGCTCGTGGGTAGCTAGACAAGGAGGCGGTAGGCACCTCCTTACCCTGAATTGTTATCTTACCACTCTTCAACTGAGCATAACTGGCTTCACCCAGGATATCTGGTTTCATCCGCGGATATGCCTCTGAATAATCTACGACCGAAGCAAAAATATCAGCATCACTTACTGTAGTATATTGTAAGATTTCCTCAGAGAGTATAGGGATGGGAATCCCAATGCCTATAGTAATGGTGCAACCATAGCCGAGCATACTTGTTCCTACCAGCCATCGTGGCTTCATCTGCTTCAAATCGCCTATTACCGCCAGTGTTCCGGCACTTCTCCTGGGCACCCCACTCTCAGAGCGGGGCACATTGGGGTTATGCTGAGTCCCATGCCAGGCGACAAAGCCTATTCCACCACCTAAGAATATTTTGGTACCTATGCCAATGGTCTTATAGTAGGGGTCATTCAGCAATGGCGAGAGCTGGCCAGCGCTACAATAGTTAGCGTTGCCCAGGTCAGGTTTTAACACACCCATATAGGTATAAATTGTCCTGTCCGAAAGGTTAACTGCCACATTATAATTCTGATAAGCATTCCTGATGTTAAATAGCACTGCCTCATTGAGGTCTTTGATATTAATCCAGGTTTCAAGTTTCTTCCTGGGGTAGCAATCTGTGCCGTAACCGGTTGCCACTAACCTTATATCCTTGCCGGCTATCAATTCCTCAATTACGTGCCCACCACCGTAATTGAATTCACCAGGATAGGCTCTATTTCTAGGGTCATCATCAGGGAGAGCATTAACCCCTATATATATGTCTGTTGCCGCCAACCCGGTATATGCCGGAACATCATTAAGATAGGTTCGGCCACCGCCTAGCTTTATTCGTGGCTTAGAGTGCCCAATATTAAGGAAAGCACCAGATGAACACATAGGACCAAAGGTGCCGGTAGTAACTACATCTACTTCCTGCGCTGCCCTTTTCACGCCCTTCTGCTTAACAATGTCTATTATCTCTTCAGCACTTACTACTACTGCCTTGCCCTGTTTTATTTTCTCGTTTATTTCCTCAATCGTTTTTGCCATATCTTTAAGATGATAATATTAAACCTTGAGCTTGTCAATTTACCCAATCTGGAAATTACTTATTAACCTCACCCCCTCTGTCCCCCTCTCCTTATTAAGGAGAGGGGGAATGGTTATGTAAGAGAGGCTTCGCCTCTCTTTGACTCTCCCTGCTCTGGGATAGTAATCAGGGGAGTTTTAGAGGGGCAAAGCCCCTCTAAAAAGAAATCACCTCCCCCTTCCCCTTATCAAGGGGAAGGGGGATAAAGGGGGATAGGGTTACTAAATAAAAACCTAAAGGGGGTGAGGTTGGTATTAAGATACGCCAGTTGAACAGCACTCTTCTATAAGCTATAATCACCATATAATATATTCTGAGATTCCTGGGCTGGGAGAAGATTTTGCTCAAAAGTCATAGCTGTGGTGAACTGAACAAGAAGCATATAGGTACCAAGGTAACCCTGGCTGGTTGGGTAGACCGCCGTCGAGACCATGGTAACCTGATATTTATCGACCTGCGAGACAGGGAAGGCGTAGTTCAGGTGGTGTTTAACCCAGAGGTATCAAAGTCGTGCCATGAAATAGCCAGCGAGATGCGCAATGAATATGTGGTTACGGTTAGTGGTGAGGTTAGAGCTCGTCCCCCGGGGACTGAGAACCCTAAATTGCCCACCGGCGAAGTTGAGGTTATCGCCCAGAATACAGATATTGTTAATCCATCAAAGACACCGCCTTTTTACATAAATGAGGACGTTGAGGTGGAGGAAAGCCTCCGCTTTAAATATCGCTATCTCGACCTGCGCCGGGCTCGGATGAAGGAGAATCTGATTCTTCGTCACCGAGTAGTCAAATTCATTCGTGATTTCCTGGATGCCAAGGGGTTTATTGAGGTAGAAACACCGATACTGATTAAGAGCACCCCTGAGGGGGCTCGCGATTACCTGGTGCCGAGCCGTGTCCACCCTGGCAAATTCTACGCTCTACCCCAGTCCCCACAGCAACTCAAGCAGTTGTTAATGGTAGCCGGCGTGGAGAAATATTTTCAAATAGCCAGGTGCTTTCGTGATGAGGACACGCGTGCTGACCGCCAACCCGAATTCACTCAGCTTGACCTGGAAATGAGCTTCGTTGAGCAAGAGGATATCCTTAACCTGATTGAGGAGCTTTTCACCTCTATGGTGGAGACGATTAAACCCGAAATGCGGGTGGTAAAACCCATCCCTCGTCTTAGCTATGCCGAGACAATGGAGCGTTACGGCACGGATAAGCCTGATTTGCGCTTTGGTCTGGAGATAAGAGACCTGTCAGACATTGTCGCCCAATCTGACTTCTCTGTTTTTCGCTCAGCTATCGCTAACGGAGGCAAGGTAAAGGGCATATGCGCGCCCGGCTGTGCTACCTATACTCGTAATCAGCTTGATGAGCTAAATAAACTGGCTCAGGCTCTTGGGGCCGAGGGCCTGGTAACTATGTCACTAGGCACTCCAGGCGGTAGTTTAGATAATTTAACCATTGAAATGGTAAGGTCTGTGGCGGCTAAGTTTCTAACCTTGGACCAGGTTAAAGCGATGGCGAAGCGTTTTGGGGCAAAGATGGGGGATCTTCTACTTATTGTTGCTGCCAAACCTAAACTGGTCAATGCGGTATTAGCTGAACTGCGTCTGGAGGTGGGACATCAACTCAAGCTGGCTCAGCCAAATATGCTTGCCTTTGCTTTCATTGTGGATTTCCCGTTACTAGACTGGAATGAAGAGACGGGACAATGGGAGCCGATGCATCACCCATTTACTGCGCCCAGGGATGAAGATGTGTCCCTATTGGATACTGCTCCTGAAA
>DAOWJC010000057.1 GCA_030640595.1 Dehalococcoidia bacterium
TCCGTCCACACGGGACGGTTTTTTAATTATCATAATAAAGGGAGCTGAGAGTATGAAAAGCGATGTTGTTAAAAAGGGAATAGAGCGGGCTCCACACCGGTCTTTATTGTATGCCCTAGGCTGCACCCGAGCCGAAATGGGTAAGCCTTTCGTCGGTATTATAAATAGCTTTAGCGAGGTTGTCCCCGGGCATATGCACCTACGAGATATTGCCGAGGCGGTTAAGGCTGGGGTGTGTAGTGGCGGGGGTGTTCCCTTTGAGATTAATACTATCGCGGTATGTGACGGCATTGCTATGAACCACCCGGGAATGAGGTATAGCCTGCCCAGCCGAGAACTAATAGCTGACTCGGTGGAGATAGTAGCTGAGGCTCATGGCTTTGATGCCCTGGTCTTTATTCCGAATTGTGACAAAATAGTCCCGGGGATGCTTATGGCAGCAGTAAGGCTGAACCTACCGGCTATCTTCGTTAGTGGCGGACCAATGCTGGCAGGGCACCTGAGTAATAACAACGGATTTAAAAAGGTTGACATCAGCTCCGTCTTTGAGGCAGTAGGCAAGGTAGCTAGCGGGGAGATGACCCAGGAGGAATTGGAACAGTTGGAAGAGGTTGCCTGCCCCGGTTGCGGTAGCTGTTCTGGAATGTTCACCGCCAATACTATGAATTGCTTAACCGAAGCCATAGGAATGGGACTACCCGGTAATGGCACTATTCTGGCGGTTGATGCCCGGCGGCGACAGTTGGCTAAAGAAGCCGGGCAGCGGGTTATGGAGCTATTAGCTAATGATATTCGTCCCCGAGACATTATAAATGAGGATTCTATTCATAATGCCTTTACCGTTGATATGGCGTTAGGTGGTAGCACTAATTCAGTTCTGCACCTTATGGCAATAGCCCATGAGGCTGAGGTTGAATTTTCCCTGGCGATGGTCAACCAGATAAGTGAGCGCACACCTACCTTGTGTAAGCTAAGACCAGGCGGTGATTATCATATTGAGGATTTAGGCAGTGCCGGTGGCATAGCTGCCGTGATGAAGGAACTACAGAGGCTGTTGAACTTGGAGTCAAGAACAGTGTCGGGAAAATCAGTGGCCCAGATTATTGCTAACAGCCAAGTTTTGGATAAAGAGGTTATCCGCTCTATTACTAATGCTCACTCATCTATAGGGGGCATTGCTATCCTTTTTGGCAATCTGGCGCCAGAAGGTGCAGTGGTAAAAAGGTCGGCAGTAGCTCCAGAGATGATGGTTCACCGGGGACCGGCCAGGGTGTTTAACTCTGAAGAAGAAGCTACAGCAGCCATTATGGGCGGCAACATAAAGCCAGGTGAAGTGATAGTTATTCGTTACGAGGGACCTAAAGGAGGACCAGGGATGAGAGAGATGCTTACCCCAACCGGCCTCCTCACTGGTATGAATATGGATAAGGAGGTAGCCCTTATAACTGACGGACGGTTTTCAGGAGCATCTCGTGGTGCGGCTATCGGGCATGTCTCCCCTGAGGCAGCCGTCCGGGGACCTATTGCCGCCTTGACCGATGGGGATATAATAAAGATTGACATTCCCAATTATAAGCTTGAGGTAGAACTTAGTGATAGGGAGATATCCAACCGTCTGGCTCAACTTGGAGAGTTTGAACCAAAGGTGAAAACGGGTTATCTCAGAAACTACGCAGATAAGGTTTGTTCAGCTAGCACCGGAGCCGTGTTTAGCCGATAAAGGAGGCTATTATGAAATTGACAGGTGCCCAGATCATATGTGAGAGTCTGGTAAGAGAAGGAGTAGAGGTTATCTTTGGTATACCTGGTGGGGTCACTTTGCCACTGTATGATACCTTCCCCCATTATCCTCAGCTTCGTCATATTCTGGTGCGCCATGAACAGGGTGCTGCCCACGCCGCTGATGGCTATGCCAGGGTTACAGGAAAGGTAGGGGTATGCCTGGCAACCTCTGGGCCCGGGGCTACTAACCTGGTAACCGGTATTGCCAATGCACACCTTGATTCATCACCTATGGTAGCTATAACTGGCCAGGTAGCCAGACCCTTCATTGGTAAGGATGCTTTTCAGGAGACAGATATCACTGGTATCACTCTACCCATTACCAAGCATAACTACCTTGTCCTTGATGTAGGTTCACTGGCTAGAATAATTAAGGAGGCTTTTCATCTAGCTAGGAGTGGTCGACCCGGACCGGTGCTCATTGATATACCACGAGATATCCTGATAGAGCAGACAGAATTTCACTATCCGACCAAGGTGGATTTGCCCGGCTATAAACCAACCCTCCAGGGGCACCCGGCACAAATTAAGAAAGCAGCCAAACTCATAAACGAGTCTCAGCAACCGCTTATTATTGCCGGTAAGGGAGTAAGTATCTCTGGAGCCCACACTGAGCTTAAGCAACTGGCTGAGACAGCACAAATACCGGTGGTTACCACTTTATTGGGTATTGGTTGTTTCCCTGAGTCTCATATCCTAAGTCTTGGTATGCTGGGTATGCACGGTACGGTTTATGCCAATATGGCAGTTAGTGCTGCTGACCTCATTATCGCTATCGGGATGAGGTTTGATGATAGGGCTACGAGTAAGGTAAGTGGTTTTGCCCCCCGTGCCCATATTATCCATATTGATATAGACCCCACCGAAATCGGTAAAAATGTGCGCGTGGATGTGCCTATAGTTGGTGACGTGAAGAA
>DAOWJC010000049.1 GCA_030640595.1 Dehalococcoidia bacterium
AGTGCACTTATTTGACAGTTTATGGGCACCGGAGATATTGAGCTTAAGCGACCTCTTGGGTGGTGCTGGCTTTTTTCATGATATCCTGATAGGTGAGATAATCGGTGGCGAAGTGAACTTTGTTGAATCATTTGGCTTACTGACCACCGGGCTCTTTGTCCCCTTTGGCATGGTTTTGCCTTACATTGTCTCTTTCTATCTGGTGCTTGGTGTGCTTGAGGATGTAGGGTACCTGCCACGGCTGGCAGTGTTGATGGATACCATTATGCACCGCCTGGGCTTGCATGGTTATGCCATCATCCCGACCATGCTTGGGCTAGGCTGCAATGTGCCAGCTATTTTGGCTACGCGCATTCTGGAAAGCAAGCGGGAGAGATTTATTGCAGCTACATTGATATCCATTGCTATACCCTGTGCTGCCCTACAGGCGATGATTTTCGGCCTGGTTGGTCAGCATGGAGGACAGTATGTAGCCATCGTCTACGGGACACTATTCATTGTCTGGGTAATTTTGGGAATTATAATTAACCGCTTTGTTAAAGGATTTAGTCCCGAACTACTAATTGAGATACCACCCTATCGTCTGCCGCCATGGCGGACCGTATTGCAAAAACTGTGGATGAGGGTCTATGGCTTCCTGGTAGAGGCTGTTCCTATAATTCTAGGTGCTGTCCTGGTAATCAATATACTCTATGTCTTTGGGGTATTTGGTGCTATTGCTAATTTTACAGCACCGGTAGTAACCGGTCTTCTGGGATTACCTAAGGAGGCAGTAACAGCCCTAGTTATTGGATTTTTGCGTAAGGATGTGGCCTTGGGCATGCTGGCTCCGTTAGCCTTAACTGCTGAGCAATTGGTTATTGGCAGTGTAGTTTTAGCCATGTTCTTCCCGTGTATTGCTACCTTTGTTGTCCTACTCAGGGAGCTGGGGGTGGTAAATATGCTAAAAGCAGCGGGAATAATGATTATCGCTGCCTTGCTGGTAGGAGGGGCATTGAACCTAATCTTACAGTAGATTAGTAATTATGGTGCCTCTTGCTTACCGGCAGCGAAGAATGTTTTAGCCCGTTCCTTGGTTGCCATCTCCCAGACCTTGATTTGTGGCAGTAGTCTCTCCACATCGGCTCTGTGGCATAGTTCGGTGCCCGGGGTTAACACAGTGGCACTACCCATAGCTACCGCTAATCGGCAGGCCTCTATTAGTGGCTCTCCATAAGCTAGCTTTAAGACAAGCCCAGCTATAGTGCAGTCGCCAGCGCCTATAGCACTCCGCACCTTTACCGGGGGTGGGACTGCCTTAAAGATATTCTCCTTGGTAGCAGTAATAATGCCCTCTTTCCCCCTGGAGATGACTGCTATTTCAACACCCATCTTAACCAGGTTAAGGGCTGCCTTGATGATTGCCTCTTCAGTAGGCAGTTCTGTCTCAAGTAGCTCTTCGGCCTCGCGGACGTTAGGCTTGACAAGATAGGGTTTAGCCTTTATACCCTCCTTCAACCATTGACCTTCAGTGTCCAGGATAGTTCTTACCCCGTTGCCTTTAGCTCCCAGGACTATATCATAATAGATATTAGCTGGGACACCGGGCGGCACGCTGCCGCTGGCTACTAATAAATCTGGAGGGGGGTAAATTCTCTTCAATTTCTCAGCGAATCTCTCCAGTTCCCTCTTTGAGATATGGGGACCGGGGGCATTAATTATTGTCTGCTGAAAGGTTTCGGTATCGGTGATAATAAAATTGGTGCGTGTTCCCCTCTCAACCGGGGTGAAGCTGAATGGCACCCCCTCTTCGTCGAGCAATATTTCCAAGGCTCTGCCCTCGGCGCCACCTATGAATCCATAGGCGGTAGTTTTGCCGTCCATCTCGTGGATAGCCCGTGATACATCTATACCTTTACCCCCGGCATAAAGGCGCAGACCGGTCCATCGGTTACTCTCGTTCAACCTTAGTCCGTGGACAGTGATAGTTCTATCCAGGCTAGGATTGAGGGTTATGGTAGCAATCATAGTACCCCTCCGATTTCAATATTCTTTATACCACCTTTCTGATATGGGTACCAGCTTGTGGATGGCTACCCCATACTTCTTATACCATGGCGTAGCGTATCTATTAGCTATCTCGGTTAGCCTTTTCAGCCTATCTGCCCCTACAGTGGATAGGTATTTGACCCTTTCTCGGGCATCATCAATATACATTGCCTCTTGCCAGATAGCACGACCACCGAGAAAGCCTGACGCCCCGGCCTGGCAGGCGATTTCTACCTGCTGGCAAAAAAGTTCAAAATCTACGCCAGCACTTAGGATGACCCACGGAACCTGGGATGACATGTCTAGCTGGTGACAGAGGTTGATGAGTTCAGGCTTATTCTTTCTGTAGTCCAGGTCAGCAGGAAACTCAGCCTTGAGCACATCTATTGGTTGGGCAGTAACATCCCGGGCGGTTTTAATCACTAGCTGTTCTTTCCGGGCAGCAAACTCTTGGGGGTTATTAATTTCGTTACCTACGGGATAGCTCTTCGGTTCTACCAGGAAGGGAAGGTCATACTTTATGCATTCCATGGCTACCATATGGACTGTGTTCAACTGCTGGCTTGCCAGTAGTTCCAAATCCGGGCGGTAGTGAACCAGAATCTTTACCGCCGAGGCACCCATTCGCTTAATCTTGTCAACACCCCATTCATCCAGTAACCTGGTTAGGCGGTGTTCTTTGTCACCACTGTAGCCAGAGGCTTCTATACTAACCAGGAGCCCGGTATTATTAGGTAGGACACCGTGACTAATGCATTGGGCAGCACCAAAAATAGGGTCAAGCAGCACAGCACTGGCATATTTAGCTAGGCTAGAGCACAGTTCTAGCTTGCGCTCAACCATTTCTTCATAGTTGACTTCCCCCGGGCTCTCTTCGTCTATCATGCTGCGTAAAGACCCACGGTGGTCCATAGCGCACATAGTAAAGATGCCATCCGGGTTGGCAATCTGTTGCAGACCCCTTATTTTACCAATGCCTAACCTTTTCATATTTCCCTTGGCTATTATGGAACAAAAGACAGGTCAAATCAAGGCGCTATGCTTGGGGGGTTTGCCTTTACCCTTAGCTATGGGCTATAATTAACAATCTAAATTCCTCTTCCGTGGGAGAGGCTGGTGCCCTGGTTCTATTATGTAGGCAGACTAGTGGTGAGGATGCTGCTGCTTCTCCTGACTCGTTGGCGGGTCAAGGGTAGAGAGAATGTCCCTAGCCAAGGGTCGTTGCTAGTTGTAGCTAATCATCTCAATCTAGCTGACCCGCCTCTGCTTGCTGTTAGCCTTGGGCGAAAGGCGATATTTATGGCTAAGGAGGAGCTATTTCGCTTCCGATTGTCAGGCTACTTTATACACGGCTTTGGCGCCTTTCCAGTGCACCGAGGACAACTGGATAGGAAGGCACTGCGTCAGGCAGGGCAAGTTCTGGGCGAGGGTCTGGCCTTAGTTATGTTCCCTGAAGCAACGAGGAGCAAGAGCGCTCAATTGCAGCCTGCTTTCTCTGGCTCGGCGCTAATAGCCCTGCGTAGTGGTGTCCCTATTCTCCCTATAGGCATTACTGGCACAGAAAGAATTAAGGGTGTAGCCTGGTTACTGCATCGCCCTGAGATAACAGTTAATATTGGTCATCCTTTCCATCTGCCACCGGCTAGTAGTAAATTGACTAAGGTAGAACTTACCAAGCTTACTGATTATATGATGGGGCGTATAGCTGAGCTCCTTCCCCCAGAGTATCGGGGAGATTATGCGGAGCAAGGAAATTAGATGTCATTACGGATTGAAAAAGCGACTGGAATAGGGTTTTGCTTTGGAGTCAGGCGAGCCATTAATATCTTAGAGAAAGTTGCCCGTGAGCGGGGTGGGGTGGAAACATTGGGGGCTGTGGTGCACAACCAACCGGTGCTGCAAAGACTAGCTGAGCTCGGGGTTAGGGTAGCCAAGGGTGTGGATGATATACAGGGTGATGTTGTGGCTATTAGCACTCACGGGGTGAGCCCGCAACTGGAGAGTGAGATTCGAGCTCGGCATATTGACATAATTAATACTACTTGCCCCTTTGTTCACCGAGCCCAACTTGTCGCTCGGAAGTTAGCCGAGTCTGGCTTTTTTGTTATTATATATGGCGATGCTGACCACTCCGAGGTCAAAGGTATTCTTGGTTGGACTAATGGTAGGGGAGTAGCTACGCTGGATGAGAAGTCTATCGCCACCCTTGACCATTTACCTCGCCGTTTAGGTGTTCTATCCCAGACAACCCAGATACCAGTTCATTTTACCGAATTTGTGAAGAAGCTTATTGACTCTGCTTTGGCTAAAGGCTCTGAGCTACGCATTATTGATACCATTTGTTATGATATTAGAGACCGGCAGGCAGTAGCCCTCGAATTAGCTAATAGGGTGGACTTGATGCTCGTTATCGGTGGTCATATCAGTGCTAATACCAAACATCTTGCCGAGTTATGTTCTACAGTTACTAAGACATATCTAGTTGAAACCGTAGATGAAATCCAACCCACTTGGTTTCAGGGTCAGACCGGTGTAGGTATAACTTCAGGGGCTTCCACTGCCGAGCAAACCATAAATGAAGTATTGATGAAGCTAGAAGCGATAGGTTAAATCTAGACGGCGACCGAGTTTAGGTAGCCTGTATTGCCAGGCAGGTCACTGTTCTGGAGATGCCAACGGTGGGGTGAATTTTACCAGTGACCAAGTCGCCAATATCGTTCAAAGTTTCCCCTTCTATTATAGCAATAATATCATAGGGTCCAGTTACCGTATCAACCGATTTCACTCCCTCTAACTGTCTAAGAGTAGCCACGACGTCCTTATTTCTACCCACTACTGTTTCAATTAAAACAAAAGCCTTTGCTGCCACCGAGTTCACCTCCCTTTTACTGAGTTATTAATTTAATTATATTTGCTCCTGTCTCCACCGTCAATATGGGTCATCGGCTTGACAGTAAATATGTAGCTCCGCTTATAATAAGCTTACTTTGTCTGGAAATCTAGTAATTTTTGAAGTATCCTCTGGGGTAGCCGCTAAGAAAACTAGTTGCTAAGTTTGGTACCGTAGCTAAGGGTATATACTTCCCTATATGAATTGATTATGGAAAGGGGGGGAGCTTGGAGTATTTCTTAAGTGAACAGCAGAAGATAATCAAGAGCTTAACCAGAACGATTGCTGAGGAAAAGGTATTGCCGGTACGGGCAGAACTGGATGAGAAGGAAGAGTTTCCCTGGGAGATAATGAAAATCCTTGCCGACACCGACATGTTCCGTGTCTTTATTCCCGAAGAATATGAAGGCTTAGGTGGCGGCTGTTTTGAGCTGTGTCTGGTTATTGAAGAGCTAAGCCGAGTATGTAGCGGTGTGGCCATTAGCTATGCGGCTAGCGCCCTGGGAGTTACTCCCCTGCTAGCGTATGGTACTGAAGAGCAAAAGCGGAAATACTTACCTGATGTTGCCTCTGGGAAGAGACTAGCCGCCTTTGCTGTAACTGAGTCAACAGCAGGCAGTGATATCGCCGCTATAAAGACAACCGCAGAAAAAGTTGAGGGCGGCTATCTACTTAACGGTACCAAACAATTCACTACCAACGGCGGTGAGGCTGAGCTATATACAGTCATCGCTTTGACTGATAAAACCAGAGGCGCTCGTGGCGCCAGTGCTATCCTAGTAGAAAAGGACACCCCCGGTTTCTCCTTCGGTAGAAAGGAGAAGAAGCTAGGTATTCGCGCTTCGGCAACAAGGGAGCTAGTCTTTGAAGATTGTCTGGTTCCTGCGGAGAATATAATTGGTAAGGAGGGAATGGGATTTATTGTGACATTGAAACTCTTCGATAGCTCGCGTCCGGGAATAGGGGCTCAAGCGGTTGGGCTGGCTCAAGGAGCTTTGGAAGCAGCAGTAGCCCATGCTCGGCAGCGTATCCAGTTTGGACACCCTATTATTTCTCTCCAGGCCGTCCAGCATATGCTGGCTGATATGGCTATCCAGGTGGAAGCGGCTAGAGCACTGGTTTATGCCGTAGCCAGAACTGTCGACAGCGGAGCCAGGAACGTTAGTGAAGAATCAGCAATGGCTAAGGTTTTCGCCTCAGACGTGGCTATGAAGGTTACTACTGATGCGGTGCAGATTTTTGGTGGTGTTGGTTACATGCGTGATTACCCCATTGAGAAGATGTTTAGAGATGCCAAAATCACCCAGATATATGAAGGCACTAACCAGGTTCTAAGAAATACCATCGCCTTTGAACTCAGGAAGAGAAAGGCAAGGCGGGAATGAACATCTCGGTTTGCTGAAGCAGGTCCCTGGTACCACCGAAGTCAAGATTGCCCCCAACCAATACCCTCGTGAGGCAGGGAATTAAGAATATCATCAACCCTTTTGATATCTATGCCTTGGAGGAGGGGTCAGATTAAAGGAGCGATACGGGGGTAGGGTTACTGCTATCAGCAGGGGGTCCCCTCAGGCTGGAGAGGCGCTGAGAGAAGCAATTTCACCGGGTGCTGACGAAGCCATTTTGTTAAGTGATAATGCCTTTGCTAATAGATAAGTTAAAGAGCTAACTTGACATAATCCAGTTCGAATCTCGTTCAGGGAGCCACGAAAAATCGCCAGGCAGCGTTTTTTTCTTTGAGAAAGTTCAAAACTATGTTAGGCTTCATTTATTCAACCGTAATAGACCCCCTGCTTCGAAATATCAGGATTTATATTCCTGAGTTTGCTGAAATGAAAGCTGGGGACAGGGTATTGGATGTTTGCTGCGGGACAGGAGACCAGGCAGTTCACTATGCAAAAAGAGGTATTGTTGCTACCGGGATAGACCTGAGTCCTAGCATGCTCAAATTAGCCGGAAAAAATAAAAGAAAACAGGGTCTAAGGAATGTCTCCTTTCAAATAGCAGACGCTGCAAATTTGCCATTCAAAGATGACTTCTTTGATTATGCCTCTGCCTCTTTCGCATTGCATGAAAAAGGAAGGACGGTGAGAGATAAAATAATTTCCGAGATGAAAAGAGTGGTAAAGAAAGAGGGCGCCTTGATTTTTATAGATTTTCAGGCCCCTTTACCTAAAAACCGATTTCTCTATTTAATCAAAGCCATAGAATTTATTGCCGGGAGGAATCATTTTAGATATTTTAAAGATTATATTGAGCAAGGTGGCTTAGACGAAATATTAAAGAAAAACCAACTTCCCGAAGAAAAGAGAGATTGCCTGAATAATGGACTTGTAGCCATAATAAAAACAAGGAATGTTTAGCTCCTTCAGGGGACACCAGTTCATCGCTGATTTGGGGTGTTGACAACCACACAAAAGAGGACTAAACTCAAGCCCTAAAACGTGAAATGACGTCAAAATAGAATACTAGTGTAAGAGGCGAGGGGATGAAAGAAGGGCACTGGAACCGTTAAATTGTATGGCGGTGGTCGGTGCCCTTTTTGGTTTAAGCTAGGTTCGAAAAATAACGTCTTAATATAAGGAGGACAACATGAGAACTAAAAAGGCTATGTTATTAGGAGTGATACTCTTGCTAATGGTTTTGCTTGGTGCTTGTGCTGCGCCTGCACCTACGCCAGCACCCACGCCTGCGCCTGCACCTACGCCCACGCCTGCGCCCACGCCTGCGCCTGCACCAACTCCCACACCCACACCTGCACCTGCGCCGCCTGTTGGTACCTTCCCTGATGAGAACTTGGAGGCGGCGATAAGGGACGCTCTGGGCAAACCGGCGGGCGAGGAGATAACGGCAGCGGAACTGGCTGGGCTTACGGAGTTGAGCGCCACTATGTGGGATATTACCGACCTTTCCGGTATCGAGTATTGCACCAACCTGGTCGAGCTCAGCCTTGAGAGGAATCAGATGACTGACCTCTCGCCCCTTGGCTCCCTCAATAACCTGACCACCCTCTTCCTTAATTGCAATCACATAAGCGACGTCTCCTCCCTGGCCTCCCTGACTAACCTGACCACCCTCTTCCTTAATAACAATCAGATAAGCGATCTCTCGCCCCTTGCCTCCCTGACTAACCTGACCACCCTCTTCCTTACGAATAATCAGATAAGCGACCTCTCCCCCTTGGTCTCCCTCACCAACCTGAGCACGCTCACCCTTAATGCGAACCAGATAAGCGACCTCTCCCCGCTAGTGGAGAACAGCGGGCTGGGTAAAGGAGACCAGGTGTGGCTTGAGGGTAACAATCTGGACCTGTCGGAAGGTTCGGAAGACATGGAGAATATTAGACAATTAGAGGGGCGGGGAGTGGTGGTTCACTACTAGGAGGTGCACTGTGAAGTGGAGATACCTTGTCCCATTGGTTCTGGTCGCCCTGGTTTTGCTTGGTGCTTGTGCTGCGCCGGCACCAACTCCCACGCCAGCGCCTGCCCCTGCTCCAGCCCCTGCACCAACGCCTGCGCCAATGCCTGCACCAGCTCCTACCCCTGCACCAACGCCTGCGCCAGCTCCAGCGCCTGCGCCAGCACCGACCTTACCTGAAACGGTTACCTTCGCTGATGAGAACCTGGAGGCGGTGATAAGAGATGCTCTCGGTAAACCGGCGGGTGAGGAGATAACGGCAGCGGAACTGGCTGGGCTTGCGGAGTTGAACGCCTATTATCTGGACATTACCGACCTTTCTGGTATCGAGTATTGCACCAACCTGACCTACCTCAACCTTCGCTATAATCCGATAAGCGACCTCTCACCCCTTGCCTCCCTCACCAACCTGGTCAAGCTCAGACTTGGGAATAATCAGATAAGCGACCTCTCGCCCCTTGCCTCCCTCACCAACCTGACCTGGCTCGACCTTCAGGAAAACCAGATAAGCGACATCTCGCCGCTGGCTTCCCTGACCAACCTGACCTACCTCAACCTTCGCTATAATCAGATAAGCGACCTCTCCCCCCTGGCTTCCCTGACCAACCTGACCTACCTCAACCTTTGGATGAATCAGATAAGCGACCTCTCGCCCCTTGCCTCCCTCACCAACCTGACCTACCTCAACCTTCGCTATAATCAGATAAGCGACATCTCGCCCCTGGCGTCCCTCACCAACCTGGTCGGGCTCAACCTTTACAATAATCAGATAAGCGACCTCTCCCCTCTTGCCTCCCTCACCAGCCTGGTCGAGCTCAACCTTCAGAGTAACCAGGTAAGCGACATCTCGCCGCTGGCCTCCCTCACCAACCTGGTCGGGCTTAACCTTTATGAAAATCAGGTAAGCGACGTCTCGCCCCTGGTGTCCCTCCTTAAGCTGTCCCGGCTCGACCTCTCTATCAACCAGATAAGCGACATCTCGCCGCTGGTGGAGAACAGCGGGCTGGGTGAAGGAGACGCGGTAGGGCTTGAGAATAATAATCTCGACCTGTCGGAAGGCTCGGAAGACCTGGAGAACGTTAGACAGTTAGAGGGGCGGGGAGTGGTGGTTCACTACTAGGACAAGTGAGTGCAATTCAGGGAAAGTTCGGATTTACCCCCGCTCAGGGAGCCAAAGTTCATTTTTCAGAGGGAGTTTAAGAGGGGCAGAGCCCCTCTTTCTAGTATCCTTTCCCCATAAGCTTGCGGTAGGTATGCGGCTCAGCTTATAATAGATTGAACCTGGCTGGAGGGGAGGGGGTGTAATGGAGATAAATGTATCTCAGCAGCTTAAGGCACCTATAGGGTCAAGGCGAAGTTATGAGGTGAGCGAGATTATCAATGTTGCTGGTGGTAACAGTATGTTTCAGGGTAAGGTTGGGCTGATGCGCACTGACCGGGGTATCCTGGTTAGGGGTGCACTGCGCACTGAGGTTGAGGTTACCTGCAGCCGCTGCTTGAGCTTGTTTAGTTGTCCGCTGACTCTAAATATTGAAGAAGAGTATTTCCCTACTATGGATGTAGTTAGTGGCACTTCACTGCCCTTGCCTGAGGAGCCCGGCGGCTTTACTATTGATGAACGTCATATTCTTGATTTAACCGAGGCGATACGTCAATATATGCTATTGGCTATCCCTATGAAGCCACTTTGTCGTGAGGATTGTGCTGGGTTATGCCCCAGTTGTGGTCACAATCTTAATCAGGGACCTTGTAGTTGTCGGCCTCGGGGGGCGGAGTCTCACTCGTCTGAGTCAAGCAAATTGACTTTGGCTAGTGATGTATCGCTAAATGAGGGGAGAACGGAGTAGATTATGGGAGCTTTACCAAAGCGAAAAATAGCCAAGGCGCGTCAGGGTAAAAGGCGTGGTCATCTCAGTATGACACCACCTGCCCTGGACTATTGCCCTCAATGCCATAGTCCTAAACTGCCTCATCATGTTTGTCCTACCTGTGGAAGCTATGCTGGCCGTGAGGTTATTGAAATCAAAAGCCCTAAAAAGAAGGCTGGCTGAGGAGTGGTGAGCAGTGATAGAGCTAGAGCCGCTTTTTGGTAGGGAGGCTGAGCCGACAAAGGTAGCCTATGTCTTCCCCGGGCAGGGTTCTCAGTGGGTAGGCATGGGTCAAGACCTTTATGAGAATTTTGACTCGGCTAAAGCCGTCTTTGAACAGGCTGACAGGACTCTGGAATTTCCTCTATCCCGATTATGCTTTGAGGGACCGGAGGACGAGCTTCGCTGGACTATCAATGTCCAACCAGCACTGGTGACCGTCAGCCTTGCCTGCTTGAAGGCTGCCCAGGATGTGAGTGGTGGCAATGGGTTACCACCGCCGGCTTTTGTTGCCGGTCACAGCCTGGGTGAGTATACAGCACTGGCAGTAGCCGAAGTGCTTGATTTTGCCACTACTATTTATCTGGCTCGGGAGAGAGGGCGGTTAATGTATGAAGCCGGGCAAAAAACACCCGGGGGTATGGTAGCGATAATCGGGCTCGATGAAGCTTCATTGGCTGAGGTGTGTAATGAGACTGATACCCGAATTGCTAATATTAACTGCCTGGGTCAGCTTGTAATCAGCGGGGCGAAGGAAAACTTAACTCAAGCTGCAGATTTAGCTAAAGCAAGGGGGGCTCATCGCACCATTCCGTTGTCAGTAAGCGGCGCCTTTCATACGCCACTGATGCAGTCGGCAGTAGATGGTCTGTCTGAGATTGTAGCCACTCTTTCCTTTCATAAGCCGCTTATTCCTATTTTGGCTAACACTACGGCTCAGCCATTGACCACTGCTGAACAGGTGAAGACAGAACTCCTCAGGCAGTTGTGTAACGGTGTTCAGTGGCAGCGCTCTATTGAGTATATGGTAAATGACGGTGTGTCTACCTTTATTGAGATAGGACCGGGGAAGGTGCTTAGTGGTCTCATTAAACGAATAAACAAGGAAGCTAAGACCGTAAACATAGGTGACTTGCAGGCTATCAGGAGTTTAGTTAAACTATAAACAATCTCAAACACAGCAGGGAGCATAAGGATGGACCTTTCTAATAGAGTGGCTATAGTTACTGGCAGCGGTCGAGGCATAGGACGGGCTATCGCCCTGAAGTTAGCCGAGGTTGGGGCTATTGTTGTGGTTAACGATATAGGCGAGGCTGTTCAAGGCGTGGCTGAGGAAATCAGGGCAATGAACCGGCAGAGCCTGGCTATTCTGGCTGATGTGAGCTTATCACCAGATGTAGCTAGACTGGTGGAGACAACAACAGATACTTATGGGAGGGTCGATATCCTGGTCAATAATGCTGGGATTACCCGCGACCAGCTTATAGTGCGGATGTCAGATGAGGACTGGGATAAAGTATTAAATGTCAACCTGAAAAGTGTCTTCCTTTGTACTAGAGCTGTGCTAAAATATATGATTAAGCAGCGCCGGGGTAGAATTATTAGTATTGCCAGTATTGTTGGTGTGGTGGGCAACCCGGGGCAAGCCAACTATGCTTCAGCTAAAGCCGGTAT
>DAOWJC010000156.1 GCA_030640595.1 Dehalococcoidia bacterium
CGGCGGCATACACTAACTCCGTCCCGCCTCTGGTTAAACGCCTACTGCTATGGAGAGGAGTTTAATGATGCACTGCGGGAACATGTGGTAGAGCTTCTCACCAAAATGGGATACCTGGCAGTAGCCCCAGTCATTCAGCCCTATTTCAAGGAAGAATTGAGTCCCGTCAATGAAAAGGCACCTTACTCAAACTGGTCAGAACGGCACATCGCCTATGCTGCTGGACTGGGCACATTCAGCCTTTCCGACGGCTTTATCACCGAGCGCGGCATCGCTCACCGCTGTGGCAGTGTGGTTACCGACCTAGTGCTGCCAGTAAGCCCTAGAACAGCTAAAAACCCATACTCAAACTGCCTATTCTACGTGAACGGTAGCTGTAGAGCCTGTATTGCCCGCTGCCCGGTCGGGGCTATCTCCGAGAACGGTCATGACAAGATAAAATGTCTGGGTAAGCTTCGCTTGTCAGAAAAGTATAAGGTGGGGGCGTTAGCCTGTGGACTATGCCAGACGAAAGTGCCCTGCGAATTCCGCAACCCGGCAAAGAAGCCGAATAGGAAGATGGAATAGCAGCTTCGGCAAAATCAAGGAATCCCCTATAGCTCACCTTGCAGAAGCGTCGTGGTATCCTGGACACCCTGAATACCACGGACCTCACCAACGACTATCTTGGCTAGCTCAAAGAGGCTTTTAGCTTCAGCTATAGCTATTGCGTCCCACTGTCCGAACACGAGGTTTACTTCCAAGACTCCCGTGGTGGCACGAATCTGGGACAGAGCACTGGATTCCAACCCTGGGACCAACTTGATAAGAAGATAGCCCTTTATCATTTGGCAGTATTATATTCCTTGTTGGTTTTGTTGGCAAGCGAATTGAACGCTGTTTTACCCTACAACCACCCTTCCCCCCACACCCCATCCCCACTAACTTCTACCAGCTTTACCGGTAGGAGTTTATTGGTCAGAGTCTTATCGCTTTTGGTATATACCTTTATATAGTTATCGGTGAAACCTGACCATATTCCGTCAGACTGCTTCTCCCATAATACGGTCATAGTCTTGCCCAAAAATCGCTGGCTGAAGTTTTGAGCGCTTTCCTTGGCTAAAGCCAGCATCTTCTGGCTGCGCTGCTTTTTAACTTTATCCCCCACTTGTTGGGGAAGCTGGGCGGCTAGAGTTTCCTGGCGTGGTGAGTAGGAAAAGACATGAATTCGGGCAAATCCCATCTGCCGACAAAGATTATAGCTTTGCTCAAATTCCTCATCAGTCTCACCGGGGAAGCCAACAATGACATCGGTGGTGATAGCTGCCTCAGGCACCAGAGCCCGAATTAAAGATACTGCTCGCTGGTAGTCACTAACCGAATAGCGTCTTTTCATCCGGTTGAGCACCCCGTTACTGCCACTCTGCAAGGATGGGTGAAAATGACGGCACAGTCGACTATCGCGCCACAGCCTGATAAGCTCGAGTGAGATTTCCTGGGGTTGGAGAGAGGATAGCCTCAATCTAGTTATATCAGTCTCAGCCAGGATATGTTCCAGCAAGCCCTTTAGGGTAACACCGTCACTATTATACGAGCCAATCTTGACCCCGGTTAATACTACCTCTTTATAGCCGTTAGCAATCCGGTGCCCGACCTCAGCCACAATCTGGTCAACGGGCGTGCTTTCCTCTCGGCTCCGCACCAGGGGCACAATGCAGTAGGAGCAGAAGCTATGGCAACCATCCTGAACCTTGATGAAGGCACGGGTTCTGAAACCATTATAATGGCGGCTCATTGAATTACCTTGGGTAAAGCCCAGACTGGTTAGATGACCAGACTCTTCCAGTAGTCGCAGTAAATACGGTTTTTCATCATTACCCACGACAAGGTCAACCCCCTCAATCTGAGCCAGCTCCTGAGGGTCTCGTTGCGCATAGCAACCAGTAGCCACCACCAGGGCATCAGGATTTCGGCGGTGAGCCAGTCTGAGCCGGTGACGGGATTTGCTATCGGCAATATGAGTAACCGTGCAGGTGTTTAGTATATAGGCATCAGCCTCGTCAGTCGGAGATACCAGCCGATACCCTGCCTCAGCCAATTGCTTGGCTAAGAGTTCTATCTCGGCTTGATTGAGTTTGCAGCCTAAGCTATCTAAAGCAACCCTCGTCCTTTCGTGTCCCTTACCCATCTCACCAACCTAAATTTCTCATTGGAGATTGACTATCCGACTACACAGATATTATAATGTCCATAATCTGAGTCGGTCAATTGTGGAGTTATAAAAATTGAGTACCTATGAAATTGCGCTTAAGCGTAGGTCAATCAGGCGGTTTAAAAATATAGCCATTCCGTATGAAATCTTGGAAAAGTGTGTTAATGCGGCAAGACTGGCACCATCCGCCGCCAACCTGCAACCCCTAGAATATATCATTGTTGATGATGAACAACTGCTACCCAGGGTATTTGATACGCTCAGGTGGGCTAAATATATTGCGCCTGCCGGAGACCCACCGCCAGGGCACAGACCAACAGCATATATTGTAGTCTTAATAAAGAGGGGAGTAGGGTTAGAAAATCTGGAAAATTATGATGTCGGTTTAGCTGTAGAGAATATAATACTGGTTGCCATTGAAGAGGGTATCGGTTCTTGCTGCGTCCACTCAGTTGGCCGCGATAGGTTAAAAGAGTTATTGAATATCCCCGAAGATTATATCGTCTCGCTGGTTTTAGCGCTGGGTTATCCTGATGAAAGCCCTGTTGTAGAAGAATTCAGGGAGTCTCCTGAATACTGGAAGGATAGAGACAATATACTGCATGTCCCTAAAAGAGGGCTAAAGGATATCTTGCATAGAAATAACTTCTAATCCTAAAGGGGGTGAGGTTAATAAACAATTCCGATAACAGAGTAGTGGTTACCGGTATGGGTGTTTTGTGCCCACTTGGCCTGAATCTCGCTGATACATGGGAAGCCCTTATCGCTGGCAAGTCTGGTATTGACTACATTACCCTATTTGACCCCGAGCCCCTAGAGACCAAGTTTGCTGGCGAGGTAAAGGGATTTGCGCCTGCCGATTATATCAACCGCAAGGATACCCGCCGCATGGACCGCTTTGCTCAACTGGCAGTAGCCGCCAGCTTGCAGGCGGTGAAGCAAGCTGGTCTGCAGATTAATTCCATGAATCAGGATAACATCGGTGTCATAATCGGCAGCGGAATTGGTGGTCTAACTACCTTATTTGAACAA
>DAOWJC010000012.1 GCA_030640595.1 Dehalococcoidia bacterium
ATGGTCTCAGCCGGTCTAGCTGCTTTCCTGCTGTTTCAGGCATATCTGGATAGGGTGGCCTTCCTCCGGGGTCTAGAAAGCTACAATGTGGTAAACCTGGCTAGGGTAGAAGTTTTCGTTGGTGCTCTCTTGGCAGTGATGTTGGTCTTTCTCTTTAGCTCCTGGGCAATACGAGCCGTGAGCAGCACTGCCAGCAAGATTATTGAAGAGGTCAGACGCCAGTTTCGTGAGTTCCCCGGAATTCTTACCGGCAAAACAAGACCGGATTATGCCCGAGCCGTTGATATTACCGCCAGGGCGTCACTAAGAGGAATGATTGCTCCGGGATTGCTCGCGGTACTAGCTCCAGTGATTGTTGGTGTGCTTTTCAAGCTTTCGGCACAATATGACGCAGCGATGGTGGTAGCCGCCCTGCTGATGGTGGGCACAATTGCTGGCATCTTGATGGCTTCCTTTATGAACAATGCTGGTGGTGCCTGGGACAATGCCAAGAAGTATATTGAGGATGGTCAGGTCAAGGCTCCAGATGGCAGTATTATTGGTAAAGGCTCACCGCTTCATGCTGCGGCTGTAGTTGGTGACACGGTAGGTGACCCGCTCAAGGATTGTGCTGGACCGTCACTGCATGTCTTGGTCAAGCTTTTAGCCACTATAACCCTGGTTATGTGTCCTCTGTTTATCTAATAGGTTAATCGTGCAGGAAGGGATTACTGTGACGCTCGGTGCCGATAGTAGTGGCAGGACCATGACCAGGATAAACTGTGGTATTATCGGGTAATATCATGAGCTTGGTATGGATGCTATTCATTAGTTGGCTATAGCTGCCACCAGGCATATCAGTCCTGCCAATGCCATAGTTAAACAGGGTATCCCCGCTGAATACCACCCCTTCCTCCAAGAGGCAAATACCACCCGGGCTATGACCGGGGGTGTGAACAACCAAAAAATGTAAGTTGCCAATGTCTATACTGTCTCCATCCTTAAGCAACCAGTCGGGGGGAGGCGGGGGCGGATAGGAAAGACCAAACAATCTACCTAATAACTGCTCTTGCAGAGACTTAGCATCATCAGTATGAATAGCCACCTCAGCCCCGGTTGTCTTCTTGACTTCTTTTACAGCTCCAGTGTGGTCTATGTGCCCGTGGGTTAAGACGATAAGCTTTATATCAAGCCCTAAATCCTTGACATTCTTCAGAATTTCCTTAGCGTCAGCACCGGGGTCAATTATCACTCCCTCTTTATTAGATTCAGAGCCCACAATGTAGCAATTAGAAGCAAATGGTCCTACTACCACTTTCTTAACAATCACTTTCTGCTCCTTAACCTTTCCAGCACCTGATATGCTTTCCTGGCTGCCTGCCCCCGATGGCTAACCTGATTTTTTATTTCCAGAGGCAACTCAGCCATTGTCTTATCTAACTCAGGAAGGTAAAACACTGGGTCATAGCCGAAGCCCTGTTCCCCCCTCGGCTCAAAGGTTATAAACCCCCGACACTCACCAGAACAAAGCTCTATTTCTCCACCGGGTGTAGCTATAGCAATGATACATCTGAAACGGGCCGGCCGCTTCTGCCACGGCACGCCCTTAAGCCGTGACAATAAGTAGTTGACTCTATCTCTATCTGAAGCACCCTCACCAGCATAGCGAGCCGATAGCCGACCGGGTTCACCACCTAAGGCATCGACCTCCAGTCCGGAGTCATCAGCCAGAGCCAGTAGCTGGCTCTGGGAGGCTAACACCGTTGCCTTTAATCTGGCGTTCTCCTCCAGGCTTTCGCCCACCTCGCTAACTGTAGTCGTAATTCCCTCTTCGGCTAGAGTAACCAGCTCAAAGGGAATGTTTCGGAGCAGACTCCTATACTCGCGCACCTTAGCTTGATTGTTTGTTGCCAGGAGGAGCTTGGCCATACCCTTAATCTAGGTTGGTAAACCTTCCCTCCAGTTTTTTCATCACTTGAGGCATAGTGGTATATTCCATCTCCTCTAGGGGCAGGCGGTGCGGCTCAAAGGGGCCGTGGCGCCGTAGAAAATCAGCGACATCATTTGCCTGCTGGCGAGCGTTATCAAAGGACTTATCAGCAAACATATCACGAGGTCCCACCAGTTTACCTCCAGAAAGCTGAAAGCCAAGAGCCACTACTCGGGGCGGTCCGTCAAAGCGAGTCGGGGTGCTATCCTTAATAGCTACCGGCATAAGAGGACCGTGGTGTGAGCCCCGCATCCAGCCTTCCACTAGCAGGGGTAAGGTGAACGGTTCCAGCACCTCGCCTACCGCCGGGAATTTTCCCTGGGAACGAACGATGCACACCGGGTCATCCTTGCCTATATATCGACCAGCGATTAAAGACAGACGCTGGGTAGAGGACACGGCCGCTATCTCTTTACTTTCCCGGTGATAGACTGCCTTTACCATATAGCGTGCAGGCGCTCCTATGAAAACCAGCAGGTCGTAAATCTCATCAGGGGCATTAAAGGTTATCTTCTTATGTTCCTTGACATCATGCACCTCAAAGGTAAAGCCAGTGTGCATTTCGGAGGCAATAACCAGCCCAATGGTATTAAATGGGTCAGCAAACATCTTATACAGCGGCAGGTTCCACGCCCCGGATGAGGTCTTATCAGCCATAAAAATAATGATGGTCTCAGCCCCCCGCTCCTCAAATTCCATCTCGGCTACCCCTGGACCCATTCCCTTGACATTACCTGAAAAAGCATCAGCCAGTAAATCCTGTCCCGCCCCATGAAGCTTCAGGGTTTTAGCCACCTCGGTGCAGTCAACAAAGGTATCCCAGGCTAATTTATGGATTTTTTCATTGTCTACACCATGCTGATGGGTCATAATAAGTTGCAGGTCATCCCCACACTTGGTTACATGATAGTCAACCAGTAACCCGTCTCTTTTGGCTTTAGCCATGCACTCCTCGCCTTTGGCGATGACGTCAGGATGAGATTCAGAATGCCCCACATAGCCCCCGATGTCAGCCTTGATTACACTCAGTGTGATACTCATAGTCCCCTCCTTTGCTGTGTTTAATAATGAAGCCCTTTATCAAGGGATGGTTGAAGGGCAAAGCGTCTTCAAAAGCTGTACTTCTCCCTCATGATAAGAAGATATTCCTGTCGTGAGAGGGACAAAGGGGTGAGCTGTGAGTGAACCAACGGGGTGCGGTTGATAAACAATCTCTAATAATCAATCCCCCTTCGTGCCAGCACCCCTTCGTCATAGGGATGCTTAATCTTCAACATCTCAGTGACCAGGTCTGCCAGTTTAACTAGCTCGGTATTAGCCTGGCGACCGGTAAGGATAAGCTCCACATTCTGCGGCTTGTCCTCAATGAGCTTAATAACCTCATCCAGCTCAACCAGCTTAAAAGCTACGGCTACATTCACCTCATCCAGCACTACCAGGTCATAGTTACCACTGAGCATAGCCTCACGGGCAGTGGCTAAAGCCAGCCTGGCTTGCTCTATTTCCTCCGACTTAATATTTGCTGGGTCAACGAATTCAGGACCGCCAAAGCCAGCCATAGTAACATTAGGTAGCTTAGATAGGGTATTGCGTTCACCATAGGGGTATTCGCCCTTCAAAAAGTAGGTAATATGGACTCTCATCCCGTGCCCCAGGGCTCGAAGCACTACACCCGTGGCTGCACAAGTCTTGCCTTTGCCATCACCGGTGAAGATATAAACAAGCCCCCGCTTCGATGGTTCTGACGCTTTTTCTGTCAATTGAAACTCCCGACGGGAAATTTGTAACAGAATAACTAAAGCCCAAGACTGTTGCAGCGGTAGTTTAACAACCTAATCCAGC
>DAOWJC010000142.1 GCA_030640595.1 Dehalococcoidia bacterium
ATTATGCCTCAGGTATGTCAGGTGTATCAGGAGAGGCTCAAGCGGCTACCGACTGCCGCAGTCAATAGTGTGGTTCAGCAGGCAGTAGCTGCTCACACTCTGCCACGAAGCGGTAGCAAACAGCTAAAGGTTTTATACGCTACTCAGGCTGAAGTAAACCCACCGACCTTTGTCTTTTTTGTTAACGATGCCAAGCTAATACATTTTTCGTATCAACGCTATCTGGAGAACAAGCTGCGCCAGTCATTTGGCTTTGTAGGCACTCCGTTTCGTTTAATCTTTAAAACGAGGGGGGAGTCATGATAATCGCCAAATTTGTTGCCGTAGTGATACTCGGTTACCTTTTGGGTTCTATTCCCTTCGGTGTATGGATAGGCAGGCGAAAAACTGGGGTAGATGTCAGACAGTATGGTAGTGGCAAGATAGGGGCGACCAATGTGCTACGAACGGCGGGCAGGAAAGCAGCGGCTGCGGTAGCTACCCTGGATGTATTAAAGGGAATGCTGGCAGTAATTTTTGCTTGGTTGATAGTTGGTAAAAGCTATCTGGTGGTGGGTGACTTTGCTCTGGGAGCCTTGATGGCTGAGGTTATGGCGGCTTCAGCAGCTATCGCTGGGCATATTTGGCCGGTATTTCTTAAGTTTCGCGGGGGAAGGGGTGTTGCTACCTTCTTCGGCGGGTTGATAGCTTTATGCCCGGTAGCAGCAATATTTGGTGGTGAGATTTTAATTATTGGTGCTGGCCTAACCAGATTTGCCTCACTTGGCTCTATTGCCGGGGTAGTAGGCGCCTATACTATATTGGTGCCTCTTACCCTTATGAGTGGTTTTCCTCTTGAGTATTTGGTTTATGCCCTAATAGGCACCCTAGCCATTATCCTTATGCACCGGGATAATATTGTCAGGTTAGTGTCAGGCAAGGAGCGTAAGCTGGGTGATAAGGCTGAGGAAGTAGGCTCACCCCCATCTGTAGAGAGTGGGGGATAAGATATGCCCAAGATTGCCATCATTGGCACCACTACCTGGGGGACAACCCTAGGGGTGGTGTTAGCCCGTAAAGGACTAGAGGTCAGGCTGTGGGCTCGGACTGAGCAAGAAGCCACTGAACTGAGAAATACCGGACCTAATCCAGCCCTAGTATCTGGTATTGTCTTTCCCCCTCGCCTATCCATTACCAGCTTGTTAAGTGAGGCATTAGCTGATGCCAAGGCAGTAATCCTGGCTGTGCCATCACAGACTATGCGGCAGAATATAAAGTTGGTTGCTGAGCACCTTAATGAGTCGATGCTGGTAGTGAGTGCGGCTAAGGGTCTGGAGGTTGGTAGCAACAAGCGTATGTCGCAGGTAATTACTGATGAGATAGAGCCTCGCTTTTGGTCTAATATTTGTGTCCTTTCTGGACCTAATCTCTCCCGGGAGATTCTTTGTGATTTACCAGCGGCTACGGTGGTAGCTGCCGAGAGTGAAGCTGTAGCCAGAATAGCCCAGAAGCTGTTAGCTACCCCCAGTTTTTGTGTATATACCAATACCGATGTCATCGGTGTCGAGCTGGGGGGCGCATTAAAGAATATCATTGCTCTGGGTGCTGGCATGGCTGATGGGCTAGGCTATGGTGACAATGCCAAGGCAGCTTTTATTACCCGAGGTCTGACTGAGATATCGGCTCTGGGAGTTGCTCTCGGGGCAAATCCCCTTACCTTTTCCGGATTAGCCGGCTTGGGTGATTTAATAGCTACCTCAGCCAGCCTGTTGAGTCGCAACCACTATGTAGGGGTGGAGTTAACCAAGGGACGCTCGCTGAAGGAGATAACAGATTCAATGAGTGGTGTGGCTGAGGGGGTGGGCACTACCCTTGTTGCCTGGAATCTAGCCCAGCAACTGGGGCTGGAGATGCCTATTACCGAAAAGATTTACCAGGTATTGTATGAGGGTGTTGACCTCCACCAGGCGGCATCTGAGCTGCTGGCGGCTGAAGCTAGGCATGAGTTGTCTGGTCGAAAGTGGAAGCTATTTTCCTTCTTCAGACGCTGAAGGTTTCCTGAGAAGGTGTAATTCAACCCTAAAATCAGGATTTTTGGTGCCCCCTTTTGGCTGGGCCTAAGCTGTTAGCCAATTCCTGGAATAGCTGGCGCTGCTTTTCAGTTAGCGACTCAGGAGTAACTACAAGTAGCCTAACTAACTGGTCACCACGCCCGTTTCTGCGAAGATGGGGAATGCCCTTATTTTTGAGCTGAAAAACCTTACCCATTTGGCTGCCAGCCGGAACCTTGAGTTTGACTTCACCGTCAAGGGTAGGCACTTCCACCTCAGTGCCAAGGGCAGCTTGAGCAAAGTTGATTGGTAGCTCATAGATGATATCATCACCATCGCGGGTGAAAAGCTCGTGCTGTTCAACTGACACAGTGATGTAGACATTACCTGAAGGGCCGCCTCTTATCCCGGCATCACCCTCACCCCGGATGCGTATTTGAGAGCCATCATCAACCCCAGCCGGAATTTTAACCAAGATACTACGCCGACGCTTCTCTTTGCCTGTGCCTCGGCATTGAGGACAGGGCTCGGTAATAATTCTGCCCTCGCCATGGCACTGGGGGCAGGTAGTAATATTGGTAAAGCGACCGAAGATACTCTGCTGGGTTCGGCGCACCTGCCCGGTGCCATTACAGTTGGGGCATCGACTGGGTTGACTACCTGGCTTGCAGCCAACACCTTGGCACAAGGAACAATTCTCGATGCGTGATATATTTATTTCCTTTTCGGTACCAAAGGCTGTTTCCTCAAGGGTGATAGTAATTCCATAGCGCAAGTCAGCACCCTGCTGTGGTGCCTGGCGGGTGGCAGTAGTTGCCCTGCCGAAGAAGGCGTCAAAAATATCACCGAAGCCGCTGAAGTCGAACCCTTCGAAGCCCCTCCCGAAAAAGCCCTCGGCACCACCATGCCCAAAGCGGTCATAGGCGGCTCGCTTATCAGAGTCGGAGAGCACTTCGTAGGCTTCGTTTACCTCCTTAAACTTCTCCTCAGCCCCACCCTCGCGGTTATGGTCGGGGTGATATTTGAAGGCTAGCTTACGAAAAGCCCTCTTTATGTCCTCGTCAGTAGCATTTCTGGCTATGCCGAGGACTTCATAATAATCCCGTTTTGATGGCATCCTTTATAACCCTATCCCCTTTATCTCCTTCCCCTTACTAAGGGGAGGGAGAATGATTTATGTAAGAGAGGCTCCGCCTCTCTTTAACTCTCGTTTAAACCTCACGGAACTCGCCTTCTACAGTGCCTTCTTCACCACCTTCTTTGCCCGGGGGTGGCTCGCCACCTGGGGGTGGTGGCTGTTGTTGATAGATGGCAGCACCTATTTTCTGCACAGCATCAGATAGCTCCTGCATTGCTTGGCGGATGGCGTTTATATCTGTGCCCTGTAGTGCCGAGCGCACCGCGGTTATCTTGCTTTCCACCTCTTGATTCAGGTCTGAAGGTATCTTGTCCTTCTGCTCTCGCAGGGTCTTTTCGGCGGTATAAGCCAGGGTATCAGCAGCATTGCGTGTTTCTACCTCCTCACGGCGCTTGGCATCCTCAGCAGCGTGTGCCTCTGCTTCCCGCTGCATCTGCTCCACCTCTTCCTTGCTCAATCCGCTGGAAGCAGTAATGGTTATTTTCTGCTCGCGGCCGGTGCCCTTATCGTGAGCCTTGACACTGAGGATACCGTTGGCATCAATATCAAAGCTGACCTCAATCTGGGGCATACCGCGTGGTGCTGGCAGGATGCCATCAAGCATAAATCGCCCCAGTGTTCGGTTATCAGCTGCCATAGGTCTCTCCCCCTGGAGAACATGAATCTCCACACTGGGCTGACTATCAGCGGCGGTGCTGAAAATCTGGCTCTTGGCGGTGGGGATGGTGGTATTTCGGGGGATGAGCGGGGTAGCCACTGCCCCAAGGGTCTCGATACCCAGAGTGAGTGGGGTAACATCCAATAACAGGACATCCTTGACCTCTCCCTTGAGCACCCCTGCCTGAATAGCGGCACCAATAGCCACTACCTCGTCGGGGTTGACTCCCTTATGGGGTTCTTTACCAAAGAATTGTTTCACCTTGTCGTAAACCAGTGGTGTTCTGGTCTGCCCACCAACCAGAACCACCTCGTCAATCTGGGCTGGGGTCTTTTCGGCATCAGTCAGCGCCTGCTGACAGGGACCCAGACTTTTCTCCACCAGGTCCATTATCAGTTGCTCCAGCTTAGCCCGGGTAAGGTTAATACTGAGGTGCTTGGGACCACTGGCATCGGCGGTGATAAAGGGAAGGTTTACCTCAGTCTGCTGGACGGTAGACAGCTCGCATTTAGCCTTTTCGGCAGCTTCGTTCAGTCGCTGCAGAGCCATTTTATCCTGCCGCAGGTCTATTCCCTGGTCTTTCTTGAACTCATCGCACAGCCAGTCCATAATTCTCTGGTCAAAATCATCGCCACCAAGGTGGGTATCGCCGTTGGTTGACTTGACCTGGAAGGTGCCTTCACCCAGCTCCAGGATGGATATATCAAAGGTCCCACCACCAAGGTCAAAGACAGCGATGGTCTCCTCCTTTTTCTTATCCAATCCGTAGG
>DAOWJC010000143.1 GCA_030640595.1 Dehalococcoidia bacterium
ATATTTTCTGGTAACCGTTCACCGCCAGGAGAATGTTGATAACCGGGTGAGATTTGCTTCTATCTTAGAAGGTCTTGACGGAATTGCTGCTGAATTTGAGATGCCGGTAATCTACCCCATCCACCCTCATTCCAGGAGGACGATGGTTGAGTTTGGCCTCCGTCCCCGAGGACTCACGCTGGTTGAGCCAATGGATTTCCTCAGCTTTTTGCAACTTGAGAGCAGTGCCAGGCTTGTCCTCACTGACTCTGGCGGTGTCCAGGAGGAAGCTTGTATCCTCAATGTGCCCTGCGTTACCCTGAGAGATAACACTGAGAGACCGGAAACGCTTGAGGTTGGCTCTAATATCTTGGCTGGTGCCTCTCCTGATAGAATACTCAAGCATACCAGACTTATGCTGGATAGAGAAAATAAGTGGAGCAATCCATTTGGGGATGGGAAAGCGGGGGAAAGGATTGTTAGAGTGCTAGAGTCAGTAGCCTAGAGTCACGAGTCAGGAGTCTCAGATATAATGACGAAGATAAAGCGTTTCGAAGATATCAAGGCTTGGCAAAAGGCAAGGGAATTGGTGAGGGACATATATGAAATTACCAGCAAAGGGAGTTTTGCTAAGGACTACAGCCTAAAAGACCAGATTAGGCGAGCTTCTGTTTCTGTGATGAGCAATATCGCTGAAGGTTTCTCTAGGCAAACTGACAAGGAATTCATTCAGTTTTTGCACGTGGCAAAAGGCTCTGGTTCCGAAGTGCAAAGTCAACTTTATGTGGCTCTTGATTTAAAATACATCTCAGAAGCTACCTTTAAGGAATTATATGAACTGTTGGAAGAAACTATAAGACTCATCTCTGGTTTCGTAAGGTATCTAAAAGGGGGTTGACTAATGACTCTAGACTCTGGACCCAAGACAATCCTGGTTACCGGGGGTCTGGGCTTTATTGGCTCAAACCTTGTTCCCGAGCTCAGAAAAAGAGGACACGAGGTCTGGGTCTGTGACCTGGTGCATTCTGAAGGACCAAACTACATCCGCTGTGATGTCAGCAAATATCGACAGCTTGAGAGGTTCTTTGAACAGCATAACTTTGACTATGTTTATCACCTGGCGGCGGAATATGGGCGCTGGAGCGGTGAGGACTACTACGAGAATCTGTGGCTCACCAATGTAGTCGGCACCAAGAACATGATAAGACTTCAGGAAAAGAAAAAGTTCCGGATGATTTTCTTTTCCAGTGCTGAGGTCTACGGTGATTATGACGGGGTGATGAGTGAGGAGGTGATGGACAAAGTTCCTATAAAGCAGATGAACGACTACGCCATGACCAAGTGGGTAGGGGAACTCCAGGTGTTAAACTCAGCGACTATGTTTGGTACGGAAACAGTAAGGGTAAGACCGGTTAATGCCTATGGACCTCACGAATACTATAGCCCCTACCGTGGTGTAATACCTGCCTTCATCTATAAAGCCCTCAGAGACGAGCCCTACACTGTTTATCTGGGACACAAGCGTATTTTTGACTACATTGAAGATACCTGCCGCACCTTGGCCAATATTGTGGATAATTTCAAGCCGGGAGAGGTCTATAATGTTGGTGGCAAAGAGGAATGGGAGCATGATATTAAATATGTCTCCGACCTCATTCTGAAGTGTCTGGACAAGGATGACTCCAGGGTTATCTATAAAGAGGCAGAGCCCTTCACCACCAAGGTCAAGCATATGGACTTCTCCAAAGCGAGAAGAGACTTAAACCACGACCCCCAAATACCCCTGGAGGAAGGAATATCAAGAACTATTGAGTGGATGAAGAAGGTATATGGCTTCAAGTAAGAAGAATGTTTAAGGTAGCTTTAATAAATCCTGCCCAATCGACTAAATACCCGCAGCCCCCTATGGGGCTAGCCTTAATAGCTGCTGTGCTGGAAAGAGAGGGTTACCAAGTAACTGTGCTGGATGCTAATGTGCTAAGGCTCCAGCCGGAGGATATGGCTCTACTAGTAACCGATGCCGATGTAGTTGGGCTCACTGCCATGACGCCTACTGTAAGCGCTGCCATAAGTATTGCCCATCACCTGAAGCGAGCCAAACCCGACTTAACCATCGTCCTCGGCGGTGCCCACGCTACATTACTCCCTGAAGAAACATTAGCTGCCGCCCTTGGAATAGACATAATAGTCAGGGGAGAAGGTGAAGGAACAATTATTGAGCTGCTGCGAGCTTTAGAGTATAAACAGCCCTTAGACAATGTCTCAGGCATTAGCTATAGAGAAGATGGCAAAGTGGTTAGCACTGCTACTAGGTCTACCACTATTGATTTAGATTCTCTACCGTTTCTTGCCTACCACTTGCTTCCCTGGCGAAAATACAGACCCCATCCTCCTCATGGCCGAGCCTTCCCCTTTGCTGCCATCATCACCAGCCGGGGTTGCCCTTATAGATGTAGCTATTGTTCCAAACCCGTCTTTGGTAATAAGTTTAGAGGCCAAAGCCCAGAAAGAGTGGTTGAGGAGGTTGCTTATTATCAGGAAAAGTTTGGCATCAAGGAGCTTGCCTTCTATGATGATGTCTTCACCCTGAATAAGAAGAGAGCCTATGCGATAGCTGATGAGATACTGAAAAGAGAGTTAAAAATATGCTGGACATGCGAGACAAGGGTCAACTTGGTAGATAAAGAACTACTGCGTCACATGAAGCAAGCGGGTTGCTATGCTGTTGCTTATGGCATTGAATCGGCATCACCGGAGATACTTAATACCCTCAACAAAGATATTACCCCGGAGCAAGTAGAGGAGGCGGTTAGCATAACCCAAGAGGTCGGCTTGCAGACCATAGGCTACTTTATGATTGGCTCTCCAGGTGAGAGCCCTGAAACCATCAGCCAGACCATCCAATTTGCTAAAAGGTTGAAACTTGATTTTGCTCAATTTGCCATCACCACACCCTTCCCCGGCACTGAGTTATACAATTTATACCTAAAAAATAGCGGGAATGACATCCCTTGGGAAAACTTCGTCTACGAAGGGACTGGCAGTAAGATAACCCCGGTGTTTGAAACCAATGGGCTTAGTCGAACCGACCTTCGGTATTGGACAAGGAGGGCGTATAAGGAGTTCTACCTGCGCCCTTCTTACCTGTGGCAAAGAATTCGACGACTTACCTCTATTGGCGACCTAAAAGTTGACATTAAAGGCTTATCAATGCTCTTGGGGAATATAAGACCTATGTAGAAGGGCTAAGAATGAACATCCTATTTGTCCATGAAGCTGATTGGTTAAATAAAGTAGTGTTTGACATCCATTTCCTTTCCGAGGCGTTATCGCTCCGGGGTCATCAGGTTTTTGCCATTGACTATGAGAATATGTGGAGCCGGGACGGTTTCCTTGACCTAGGATGTCTTAAGACAAAGGAATTTGATGGAATTTCTCGAGCTTTTTCTGGGGCATCAGTGTGTGTAAGACGTCCTGGTTTTATTAAGATTCCTGGCCTGAGCCGTATATCCGCTGCCTTTACTCATTATCGGGAAATCCAAAGGACTATTATGGAAAAGAGCATTGATACTATTGTTCTCTACTCTGTTCCTACCAATGGATTACAGGCTATCCATCTAGCCAGGAAATTCAACATCCCGGTAGTATTTAGGTCTATAGATATACTTCATCAGCTTGTTCCCTATCCTACGCTGCGCTCCATAACTAGGTTCTTCGAGAAGAAGGTGTGTTCTAATGTAGATATGATCCTAACTCTTACCCCCGGGCTCTCCAAGTATGTTATTGATTTGGGTGCTGACCAGGCTAAGGTAGGATTACTTCCGATGCCAGTGGATACTAATCTATTTTATCCGTCACCCAACTCCGCTGAGATTCGCCAAAAATGGGGGCTTAGTGAGAAGGGACAAATTATCGTTTTTATCGGCACTTTATTTGAATTCAGCGGGCTTGATGTCTTTATTCACGAGTTCCCCCAAGTCGTAAAGCAAATTCCAGAGGCAAAACTACTAATTGTGGGTGATGGACCTCAACGTCCTAAGTTAGAAGGAGTCATTACCGAGCTAGGCTTGCAGAGGCAAGTGATTATAACCGGGTTTCAGCCCTATGAGACTATGCCCCAATATATAAACCTGGCTACTATTTGTATAAATCCTTTCCTTATTACCGATGCTACCAGAAATATCTTCCCTGGCAAGATAGTGCAATACCTAGCCTGTGGTAAGCCGGTAATAGCCACCTCGCTACCGGGATTGATAGCCGTAATTGCTGGCGAACATCAGGGGGTGATATATGCCAACAATCATAGGGATATGGTGGCGGAAGTGTTATCGTTACTTAAATCAGCCGAGCTTAGACAGGAACTGGGATACGCTGGCCTGAACTATGTGAGGCAAGTACATAGCTATGAAGGAATAGCTCATCAACTTGAATCAAGATTAGAAGAGGTTATAGAGGAGAAACGACGTGGAGCAATATCTAAACCAGTATAAGGGCAAAAATATTGTCATCACCGGCGGGGCAGGGTGTATAGGTTCGAACTTAACCAGAGCCTTAATCAAGGCAGAGGCAGCCAAAATTATCGTCCTTGACGACCTCTCGGCTGCTGAGAAATGGAATATCCCCGTTGCCCCCAATGCAATCTTTATCCAAGGAAGCGTACTGGATGATGAGGTGTTAAAAAGAGCGTTTTCCGAAAAGCTTGACTTCGTCTTTCACCTGGCAGCCCACTTCGCCAACCAGAATTCAGTAGATAACCCTGAGACCAACCTTATGGTCAATGGACTGGGCACTCTGAAAGTTCTTCAATACTCTCGCCGGACTGGGGTGGGGAAATTCATCTTTGCCTCCTCAGGTTGCTCTGTATATGGCAGCCAGGCTCCACTCCCGCTTAAGGAGGATTTTATATCCCTTCATCTGGATACCCCATATCAAATCACCAAGCTCCTTGGAGAACTCTATTGCAATTTCTTCCATAACTACTATGGTTTGCCAGTAGTTACCGCTCGCTACTTCAATGTCTACGGTCCTGGTGAGATACCCGGCATATATCGCAATGTCATCCCCAACTTTACCTGGTGGGCACTCCATAAGAAACCTCTGCCCATAACTGGGACGGGCGATGAGACCAGAGATTTCACCTTTGTCGAGGACATCGTTGATGGCACTTTGCGGTTGGGCGTGACCCCGGAAGCTATTGGGGAGGCTTTCAACCTTGCCTCCGAGACAGAAACTAAAGTAATAGATATAGCCAATGCGGTAAACGAAATCACCGGCAACCATAGTGGGGTAGCGTTTGCCCCGAGACGGGACTGGGATAAAATCAGCCGCAGGCGAGCCTCTATAGAGAAAGCACGGAGAGTTCTAGACTACGAACCCAAGACAGAAATGAGGGATGGGATAAAG
>DAOWJC010000140.1 GCA_030640595.1 Dehalococcoidia bacterium
AGAAGAAAGGTGAAGACAGTAACCCCCGCAGAACCTGCCGTGAAAATGGAAGAGAAGCCGGCTAAACCAAGGGGAAGAAGAAAGGTGAAGACAGCAACCTCCGCAAAACCAGAGGAAGATACGGCTAAAGCCGCTGTAGATGTTACTGCAGAGGTAGAGCCAACTTCTGTGGAAAAAGAGGAGAAGGATGTTACAACCTAAGCGAGTGAAATACCGCAAGGTTCATAAAGGACGCCGTCGGGGTAACGCCTATGTCGGGAATACGGTTGTCTTTGGTGATTTTGGTTTGCAGGCACTTGAGTCTGCCTGGCTTACCGCCCGCCAAATTGAGGCAGCCCGACGGGCTATTACTCATCATATTCGCCGTGGTGGGAATATCTGGATACGTATTTTCTCCGATAAACCAGTTACCAAGAAGCCGGCTGAAACCCGTATGGGTTCAGGTAAAGGTCCCCCAGACCATTGGGTAGCTGTGGTTAAACCGGGGAGAATCCTATTTGAAATGGGGGGTGTTAACCAGGAAATGGCTCGGGAGGCGATGCGTCTTGCTTCACACAAGCTTCCCATAGACACCAAATTTGTGTTACGGGAAACTGGTGTAGCTATTGGCAGCGATTCTATAAGTAAGGAGCTAGCGCAAGTTGAAGGTTAAGGAAATTCGAGCTCTCAACCCTAAGGAATTGGCGAAGCAACTGGAGGCAGCTCAGCAGGAGCTTTTTAACCTTCGTTTTCGTCTAGCCACTAGGCAGCTAGTAAACCACCGCGAAATTCCGAGAGTTAAAAAGAAGATTGCTCGGCTGAAGACCATAATGAGGGAGAGAGAGCTGAGTATAAGGTAGGTTTTAAGCCGATGGAGAAAAAGCGCAAAACCAGGGTTGGCCGGGTAGTGAGTAATAAGATGGATAAGACGGTGGTTGTGGCTGTAGAAACACTCAGGCACCACCCCTTATACAAAAAGACAATCAAGAGAGCGGTCAAGTTTAAGGCTCATGATAGAAATAATGAGTGTGGGGTGGGAGACACAGTAAGGATTATAGAAACTCGTCCCCTCTCAAGGCAGAAGCGGTGGCGAGTAGCTGAGATAATAACCAAGGGAGAAGTGATAGAGGTTCAACCCAAGGAAATAGAATGAAGCTTAAACCGCTAATAAGACGTTTTTCAGCAGTCGTAATTAGTTTTCAGGATAGAATATTATGATTCAGCCACAGACCAGACTTAAGGCAGCAGATAATACCGGCGCCCGACAACTGATGTGTATCGGTGTACCTGGAGGGACAGGGAAGAAATACGCTCGGGTGGGCGATATCATTGTCGCTTCAGTCAAACGGGCAATCCCGGGCGGGGTAGTAAAGAAAGGCGATGTGGTCAAGGCAGTTATCATTCGCACCGCCCAGCTATATCGGCGCCCCGACGGCTCCCATATTAGGTTTGATGAGAATGCTGCCGTAATTCTCACCGACAAGAATAACCCTAAAGGAACCCGAGTATTTGGACCGGTAGCCATGGAGCTGAGAGAGAAAAATTTCACCAAGATTATATCGCTGGCACCTGAAGTTTTGTGAGGGTGGGCTATGAAGATTAGAAAGAATGACACCGTGCTGGTTATCGCTGGTAGGGATAAGGGCAAGAAGGGTAAGGTGCGCCTTGCTTACCCCAAGGATGAACGGCTGTTGATCGAAGGTATCAACCTTATCAAAAGGCACACCAGGGCAAGAGGAACCGTTAGGCAGGCAGGCATAATAGAGCGTGAGGAACCAATTCATGTATCCAATGTTATGCTACTGTGCAGTAGATGTAATCATCCCACTCGTATTGGTTTCCGCTACTTACAGGATGGTAGGAAAACCCGCATTTGTCGCTCTTGTGGCGAGGTAATTGATTAAATGTCACGATTGAAGGAAAGGTATAAACAAGAGATTATCCCCAGCCTAATGAAGCTTTGTGGGTATAAAAATATAATGCAGGTGCCGCGTCTGGACAAGGTGGTGCTTAATATTGGCATGGGAGAGGCAACCCAAAATGCCAAGGCTCTGGAAGCGGCTGAGAGCGACTTGGTGGCTATTTCAGGGCAACACCCGGTGACTACCCGTGCCAAAAAGTCCATAGCTTCCTTTAGGTTGAGGGTGGGGGTACCTATCGGGTTAAAGGTAACCCTGCGGGGGGAGCGCATGTACGACTTTTTTGACAAGCTGGTAAATGCTGTCTTACCCCGCATGCGTGAGTTTAGTGGGGTTTCTATAAACTCCTTTGATGGCTGGGGCAACTACACCTTAGGGTTTAAGGAGCAAACCATCTTTCCTGAAATAGATTATGATAAAATAGACAAGGCACGGGGACTAGAAGTGTCAATTATCACTACGGCTAAAACAGATGAGGAAGGCAGGCATCTGCTGGAGTTATTAGGCATGCCTTTCGCCAAGGATTGAGTAAGGATAGGAATGGCTAAAAAGTCAAAAATTATAAAATCGGAGCGTCCTGCCAAATATAGAGTCCAGCAGCATAATCGGTGTTACTTGTGTGGTCGGCCTCGTGCCTATATCCGCAAGTTTGGCTTGTGCCGTATTTGCTTTCGCACACTGGCCCTCGCCGGTCAGATTCCCGGAGTGAGAAAATCAAGCTGGTAATTAAGGGGGTAAGGTGACTATCTCAGACCCAATAGCCGACATGTTAACCCGAATACGCAATGCCATTATGGCAAGGCATGATTCGGTGCTGATACCAACCTCAAGGATGAAGCTGTCTATTGCTAGAATCCTTAAAGGAGAGGGTTTCATCACTGATTACGAGGTACTCAGGAGTAAGCCGCACCGGGCAATTAAGATTTACCTCAAATATAGTGACAAAAACCAGCCAGTCCTTTCTGGACTGGAGCGAGTAAGTAAGCCCGGGTTAAGGGTATATGTTCAGCAGAAAGAGATTCCCCGTGTTTATGGGGGTTTGGGCATTGCTATTGTCTCTACGCCTAAGGGTGTGCTGACAGGACAGCAGGCCTGGCACCAGGGGGTTGGTGGTGAACTTCTATGCTATGTATGGTAAGTAAGTCTGGGGGTAATGTATATGTCTAGAGTGGGGCGGATGCCGATAACTGTGCCACCGGGTGTGGTGGTAAGCATTAAACAGGATGAGGTCACCGTAACCGGACCTAAAGGGGAGCTTAGTCGCCAGTTCAATCCCGATATGTCTATTACCCTAAAGAATAATAGCCTGCTGGTGTCGCGACCTAGTGATAACAGAGTGCACCGCTCCTTGCACGGATTAACCCGAAGTCTTTTAGCTAACATGGTGGAGGGAGTAACTAGCGGCTTTGAGAAAAAACTGGAAATAGTAGGTGTGGGTTATCGGGCAGAAAAAGTGGAGGATAAGCTGGTAATCCGCGTCGGATATTCACACACTACAGAGGTATTACCATTACCAGGTGTATCCCTAGCTGTGGAGGGAGCCAATTACATTAAGGTTACCGGGATTAACAAGGAAGTAGTTAACCAGATGGCAGCTGAAATTCGAGCTATTCGTCCCCCTGACGCCTATAAAGGTAAGGGTATTAGATACGCTGGGGAGTTAGTTCACCTTAAAACAGGTAAGGCGGTAGGCAAGAAGACATAATGGGAAAAGATAAGCCAAGGGAAGCCCGTTACAGAAGACACGCTCGAGTCAGAGCCAAGGTGGAGGGCACAACCTCTAAACCTCGTCTGTGTGTTTTCCGTAGCTTGAACCATATTTATGCTCAAGTTATTGATGACTCACGAGGGCATACGCTAACCTCTGCCTCAACCCTCGACCCAGAGATAAAAAGTGGGGTAGCTGGCAAAACAAAGACAGGCGAGTCTGAGCTGGTCGGTTCTCTGATAGCTAAGCAAGCATTGAGTGAAGGGATAAAACAGGTAGTTTTCGATCGTGGTGGATATAAGTATCACGGCCGAGTTAAAGTCCTAGCTGAGGCAGCCCGGAAGGAAGGGTTGAAATTTTAGGAGGATGGTTTTAGGCTAGATGAAGGAACCGCTAAGCAGGATAGACCCAACAGACCTGACGCTGAATGATAAGCTGGTCTCTATTAATCGTGTGGCTAAGGTGATGAGAGGGGGGAAACGCCTCAGTTTCAGCGCCTTGGTGGTAGCCGGAGATGGCAATGGACATGTAGGCATTGGCGTGGGTAAGGCTAACGAGGTACCAGCGGCAATTAGCAAGGCTAGCGCTACTGCCAAAAAGAATTTGATTAAGGTGCCGTTAGCTGGGACTACTATTCCCTATGGAATAAGGGTTAAGTTCGGAGCCGCCAAGGTCTTGCTAAAACCAGCAGCACCAGGCACAGGTATCATTGCCGGTGGTAGTGTCCGAGCTGTGCTTGAGGCAGCCGGAATCAAGGATATTCTGACTAAATCGTTGGGCAGCTCAAATAAGATTAATGTGGCTAAGGCAGCGATGCTTGCCCTTAGCCAGCTTAAAGAGCCAAAAGAGGAGCTGGCCAGGCGCAAGCCAGCCCTTGATAAAACCGCTGAAGAACGCAGTTCTCCAGCGGAGGAAGCTGAGGCGGAGGGAGGGGCAGTAACTAGTGGCTAAGCTACGTATCACCTGGATTAAAAGTGGTATTGGCTATAATAAGGTTCAGACGCGAACCCTGAAGTCACTTGGTTTCCATCGACTAAACCAGAGTGTTACCCATAGTGACTGCGCCTCAATTCGAGGTATGATTAATAAGGTGAAGCATCTAATTAAGGTGGAGGAGGAAAGCTCGTGAGGCAGGATAAACTCTCGCCAGCCCCCGGTTCCAAAAAGAACAGGAAGCGGGTGGGGCGGGGGGATGGTAGTGGACATGGCACCTATTCAGGGCGGGGTTGTAAAGGGCAGAAGTCTCGTTCTGGCTATAAGATGAGGCCTGGCTTTGAAGGTGGGCAATTGCCTTTAATTAAGCGCTTGCCGCGAAAACGTGGCTTTGTTAATATTTTTAGGACAGAGTATAGCGTTATTAATATAAATAGACTTAATATATTTGAGTCTGGGAGCGAGGTAACACCAGAAAGATTGGTAGCGGCTGGGGTGGTGAAATCTCTACGGCACCCAATTAAGGTTCTGGCTGAGGGTGATATTAATCATCCGCTTTTGGTAAAAGCGAACAAATTCTCGGCTGCCGCCAAGGCCAAAATTGAGGCAGCCGGGGGCAAAGCGGAGGAGGTGGGGCATGCGGCCAAGGCAAACTAGACCAAGGCTCCTCCAAGCAATGCTTGATGTCTTCCATCTACCCGATTTAAGGCAGCGGATTCTCATTACTCTGGGTATTCTAGTCGTATTCCGCTTTGTAGCTCATGTGCCCCTTCCCGGGGTGGATGCCAATGCCTTGCAGCAGCTATTTGAGCGTATGCCGATATTTGGTATGCTTGACCTGTTTAGCGGCGGTGCCATGAGGCAGTTCAGTGTAGCCGCGTTGGGGGTTTATCCCTACATAACGGCTTCAATTGTTATGATGCTAATGGTGCCGGTTATCCCACGGCTACAAGCCCTTTCCCGGGAGGGGGAGGCTGGTAGGAATAAGATTAACCTGATTACCCACTGGCTGACGGTACCTATGGCAGGTGTTGCCGGTTATGGGCAGTTAGTCCTGCTCCAACGTGAGGGTGTTGTCAGTAGCAGCGCAGCTCTACAGACGGTAGCTATGGTTTTTGCCCTGATGGCCGGAACCATGTTCCTGGTCTGGCTAGGTGAGCTTATTACTGAATACGGTATTGGTAATGGTATTTCTATAATAATCTTTGGCGGCATTGTGGCTGGCTTACCGGAATTGATTGGTCAAGGTTTCCTAGCTAAGGGACAATTTGGCGGTTTAGCTGCCTATATTATCATAGTCCTAGCCACCATCGCGGTAATAGTTATCTTTACTGAGGCACACCGCCGCATTCCGGTGCAATATGCCCGCAGTGTCTTTCGTGGTGGTCGCATGTATCGACAATCAGGGTCAACTCATATTCCACTTCGGGTAAACACCGCCGGGATGATACCCCTTATCTTCGCTATGTCAGTGGTAATGTTCCCGGCTTTGATAGCCAGTTATTTTGCTAACCCGACCGGGGCCGAGCCTAATTTTGCTAATTATATCATGAACATGTTTAATCCTAATGCACGACTGCCACTGGGCTTATTTTATTGGGGGCTCTTTTTTCTGCTGACGGTCGGCTTTGCCTTTTTTTATACTATGGTCGTTTTTAGTCAGCAGGATTTGCCTGGCACCTTACAGCGGCAAGGAGGGTTTATCCCCGGCATTCGTCCAGGGAAACATACCGCTAACTACCTTAACCAGGTCATTGGCCGAATTACCTGGGCAGGAGCTTTGTTTCTGGCTCTAGTGGCGGTGATGCCCTTTGCTGCCCGTGAGATTACCAATGTCCAGGTAATGCAGCTATCCAGTATGGGTTTATTAATTGTGGTTGGTGTTGCTCTGGATACCATGAAACAAATGGAAGCGCAACTAGCCATGCGGCGCTATGAAGGCTTTATCAAATAAGCTGAAGAGGTGAGGTTGAGAAAGAATCCCTATATTATTTTTCTGAGTGCCCCCGGAGCAGGCAAGGGAACCCAGGCAGCTATTGTGGCTCAGGAGCTGAATATGGCGCATATTGCTTCTGGCGACCTGTTTCGGCAGGCAATACGAGATGAAACTGAGTTAGGTATGAGAGTTAAGTCTTATGTAGAGAGCGGACAGCTTGTTCCTGATGAGACAACCATCAAGATGGTTTTAGGCCGTTTATCGGCACCAGATGCTGAAGGGGGAGCAATTCTTGATGGCTTCCCCAGGAATCTACAGCAGGCTGAGGCATTGGATAAAGCTCTAGCCGAGCAGGCTAAGGCTGTAGATAAGGTGGTATATATCAAGGTCTCTGAGGAAGAGTTGTTGAAGCGTTTGAGCGGGCGCTGGATTTGCCGCCAATGCCAAGCCCCGTACCACACCATAAATTCTCCCCCCAAGGTCCGGGGTAAGTGCGATAAGTGCGGCGGTGAGCTGTATCAACGCCCTGATGATACTGCCCAGGCAGTTAAAAAGCGGTTACAGGTCTATTTTACTCAAACAGCTCCCCTTATTGATTATTATGCCCAGTCGGGTAAGTTACTAGAGGTAGATGGAGAGGGGAGTGTGGATGAGGTGAGGAGAAGAATAGTGTCAGCCCTTCACAGAGAGGTTGTAGCTAGATGGGCATAATTATTAAATCCGACGAGGAGATTGCCGCTATGCGGCAAGCCGGTAGGATTACGGCAACCGTATTGGAGGTGCTTAAGTTACAGGTGAGACCAGGGATGAAGACCAAGGAGTTAGATGTTATTGCAGCTAGAGAGCTAGAAAGGCTGGGGGCTAAACCTTCATTTAAGGGATACCAGGGATTTCCAGCTAATCTCTGTATCTCAGTGAATGATGAGATAGTACACGGCATTCCCGGGGAACGGATTTTAGCCGAAGGTGATATTGTATCCCTTGACATTGGAGCCATCTTTATGGGTTTTCAGGGTGACGCGGCAACGACAGTAGGTGTGGGTAAGATTAGCCCGCAGGCTAAACAGCTTATAGAAGCTACTGAAGGTGCCCTAAAAGCCGGCATCGCTGCCGCCCATCCCGGGGCAAGACTGGGAGATATTTCAGCCGCCATTCAGTATTATGCCGAGTCAAGGGGGTATTCAGTGGTGCGTGAGTATACCGGGCATGGCATTGGGCGGGAGATGCATGAGGAGCCTCAAATACCTAACTTTGGTCTGCCAGGAACGGGACCGATGCTGAAGAAAGGCGTGACCCTTGCCCTCGAACCTATGGTGAATGCTGGTGACTGGCGCACTAGAGTTGGTGATGACCACTGGACAGTACTTACCGCTGATGGGAGTCTTTCAGCACACTTTGAACACACCATTGCTATTACTGATGGTGAACCAGAGGTGCTTACTATTGTATAGGCAAGGAGTTTATGGCTAAGAAAGAGGTTATTGAAGTTGAAGGGACGGTAGTCGAGCCCCTGCCTAACGCTATGTTTCGTGTTGAGTTGCCTAACGGGCATAAGGTGCTGGCTCACATTTCGGGTAAGATAAGAATGCATTATATTAAAATCTTGCCTGGCGATAGGGTGTTGATAGAGCTTTCTCCCTATGACCTGAGTCGAGGCAGGATTACCTATCGATTTAAGTAGTAAAGGACTTATTATGAAAGTCAAAGCTTCAGTTAAGGTTCGGTGTGATAAGTGTAAGGTGGTGAGGCGGCGAGGGGTGGTCAGAATCATTTGCCCTAACCCCAGGCATAAGCAGAGGCAGGGCTAATTTTCTGTTGAGCAAGGAGGGAATCTAATGCCACGTATAGTCGGGGTAGATATACCCAAAGATAAGCAAATTTGGATTTCGCTACAGTATATCTATGGCATTGGCCCGGCTCTGAGCCGGAGGATTCTAGCTCAGGCCGGTATCAGTTCTGATATTAAGGCAGGTAGCCTTACTGAAGACGAGGCTACTCGTCTCCGAGAGGTTATTGACCGGGAGTATAAGGTTGAGGGCGAGCTTAGAAAAGAGGTTAACCTTAATATCAAGCGCCTCATCGAAATTGGCAGCTATCGGGGTATCAGGCATCGGCATAACTTGCCGGTTAGAGGGCAGCAAACGCAAACCAATGCTCGTGCCCGGCGCGGTCCTCGTAAAACAGTAGCTGGTAGAGGCAAGAGACGCGGTATGGCCAAGAAGTAACCTGACTCATATATAGTCGGACAGGAGAATAGAATGCCACAGAAGAAACGACCTAGAGCAAGAAGACGGGAACGAAAGTCTATTCCTGCTGGGAGAGCCTATATCCAATCCACTTTTAATAATACTATAGTGACTCTCACCGACCCGCAGGGAAATGTTATCGCCTGGGGGAGCTCGGGAACAGCCGGGTTTAAGGGCGCACGCAAAGGCACCCCCTATGCTGCTCAACTGGCGGCTCGTGATGCAGCACGGAAAGCCATGGAGCATGGCTTACGCCAAGTAGATATTTATGTTAAGGGGCCGGGCAGTGGGCGTGAGGCAGCCATTCGTTCTCTCCAGAGCTCAGGGCTTCATATTGCCAGCATCAGGGATGTGACCCCTATTCCCCATAATGGTTGTCGCCCGCCTAAAAGAAGGCGAGTGTAGGAGCAGAAAATGGCAAGATACACAGCAGCAGTTTGCCGATTGTGTCGTCGTAGCGGCGAGAAGTTAATGCTTAAAGGTAGTAGGTGCCTTACGCCTAAATGTGCTATGGATAAGCGGAGTAAACCCCCAGGGCAGCAGCCAAGTCGGCGGCGCAAGCTCTCTGACCGTAGTCTTCAACTAAGAGAGAAGCAAAAAGCCCGCTATACCTATGGAATTCTGGAAAGGCAGTTCAGGCAGTTTTTTGCTCAAGCCGAGAGGCAGTCAGGTATCACCGGGGAAAATCTACTAGTGTTGCTAGAGAGGCGACTGGATAATGTAGTATATCGTTTGGGCTTCGCTGACTCCCGCTCCCAGGCTCGTCAGCTGGTTCAACATGGGCACATTATGCTTAACGGACGCAAGACTGATATACCTTCTTGTCTGGTCAAAGAAGGTGATACCATCAGCTGGAAGGAGAGCAGTACCAGAACCGAGTATTATAAACAACTAGTTCACACCATTGAGAGTAAGTCCGTTTTAAGTTGGTTAAGCCTGGATAGGGAGAACCTTGTCGGTCAAGTTTTATCTCTGCCTACCCCTGATGACATTGAGGCTAAATTTGAGGGAAAGAGTATAGTTGAGTACTACTCGCGATAAGGAGGTAGCATTTTGTCTCAACTAGTGATACCTAGGATTAAGTGCGTTGAAAGTAGAGACAACTTTGGAAGTTTTCTAGCCGAGCCACTGGAAAGAGGCTTTGGTATTACTCTGGGAAATGCTTTGCGGCGAGTGCTGCTCAGCTATCTGCCAGGGGCAGCAGTGACTCGGGTTAAGATCGAAGGAATTCAACACGAATTCTCAACCATTCCATATATGAAAGAAGACGCCACAGAGTTTCTACTCAATGTTAAAACACTGAGGTTAAAACCCCTTTCTGGCCAACCAGGTAAGCTAACACTGGAGATGGCAGGGGAGGGACGAGTTTGTGCGGCTGATATTAAGCCCTCGTCTGACTTTGAAATCACTAACCCCGAGCTTTATTTAGCCACCCTAGATTCACCTGAAGCTAGGCTTTATGTAGAGTTTGATGTGGAATTAGGTAGAGGCTATAGGCAGGCTGAATCCAGCGATAATCTGCCTATAGGAACGATTCCACTGGATGCCATCTTTACCCCAACACGCAAGGTTAACTTCACCGTTGAGCCAATTCATATTGGTCAAGAGACTAGCCGTGAGCGGTTGTCTCTGGAGCTGTGGACAGACGGCACTATATCACCTGTAGACGCAATCAGTGCCAGTGCCAATATTCTGATAGAGCAACTGGCTCCATTCGTTGATTACGCCCGAGTTTCTCGGATGGAGGTGGGGGAGGAGCTCACTCGCTTAGCTATTCCTGAGGAGCAATATAATATACCTGTGGAGCAACTGGACCTAACAGTGCGCACTATGAATTGCTTAAGGCGTGCCGGCATTGCTACCGTAGGCGAAATCATAAGCAGAGGGGAGAAGGAGTTGATGAAGCTACGGAACTTTGGGCAAAAGTCTAAATGGGAAATAGAGGAGCGTCTCAACGCCTTGGGGCTGTCTCTTACCCCTCAAGTTGAAGAAGAGACGAAAGAGGGGGAAGCGACAGAGTTAGCTGCCACAGGAATGGGTATAGAGGCTGAAAGCCTGGGTGAGAGTGAGGCAGAAACCGGTGAGAGTCAACCTGCGGAATGACAATGGTGATAGGTCGTTAGACAATCTCAATCGTGGTAGATTGCTCAGTCGCTTACTACGGTGTGGATAACATGAGGCATAAAGTAGCTGGTAGAAAATTAGGCAGACCTTCAGGTCATCGGAGGGCGATGTATCGTAACCTGGTAACCGACCTTCTAAACTATGAGAAGATTACCACTACCGAGGCTAAGGCTAAGGAAGTGCGTGGTCTGGCTGAGAAAATGATTACATTAGGTAAGGAGGGTGGACTTCACTCCCGTCGCCGGGCACTGTCATTTATTTTTGATAAAAAAGTAGCCGATAAGGTATTTACTGAGCTTGCCCCACGGTATGCTGAGCGTCCCGGTGGCTATACCCGCATCATTAAGTTGGGACCTAGATTGGGTGATGGGGCAGATATGGTTCAGCTTGAGTTGGTAGAGTAAAGGAAGGTTTGCAGCTTGGTAGCAACCAAGATTGTATTAATTATGGAATATGATGGCACACACTACCACGGCTTCCAGCTACAGGTTAACCTGCCCACTATTCAAGGGGAGACGGAGAAAGCCCTGCGGAAGCTTACCGGGGAGAGGAGCCGGGTGATAACAGCTAGCCGAACCGATGCTGGAGTCCATGCTAAGGGACAGGTGGTTAGCTTCAGGACCAAGTCATCTCTCCCTCTGGAGACATTTATTAACGGGCTAAACTACTATTTACCGAGGGATATTGCGGTTAAGGCGGCGCACAGAGTAAGTGATTCTTTTAATGTTAGGCGCAGTGCTCTTAGCCGAGAATATAATTACTATATATTGAATAGCCGGATTCGGTCTCCATTCAGAGAAGTTTTTTTCTACCTTGTTGGTGGACATCTGGATATTGAAGCTATGAATCAGGCGTGTCAGGCACTTATTGGTGAGCATGACTTTGCCTCATTCGCCAGCGCTATCGGGGTTGGGATAAAGAACACGATACGGAGACTGTATAGAGCGGAAATGGAGAAGGACGGGGAATTGGTTGTTTTCAATATGGTGGCTAACTCCTTCCTACCCCACCAAGTGCGCAATACAGTAGGCGCCCTAATCAGAGTCGGCTTGGGTAAGATGACTGTTGACGAGTTTCATCGTATAATTGAGGCGAAAAAACCTGGTCTGGCTGGACCAACTGCTCCTGCTTGCGGGCTATGCCTTATGCGGATAAATTATCCACACTCCTTTGAGGGATATAATGAAAACCTATAGCACTAAGGCTTCTGATATTGAGCGACAATGGCATGTTTTTGATGCCTCGGGTAAAGTTTTAGGCAGGCTTGCCACCCAGGTAGCTGGCTTACTTATGGGTAAGCACAAGCCAATATTCAGCCGCCATCTGGATACAGGCGATTTTGTCGTCGTTATTAATGCCGATAAGGTTCTCGTTACCGGTAATAAAGCCAAGCAGAAACTCTACTACAGGCATTCAGGCTATCCTGGAGGACTTAAAAGTATAAGTTTAGAGAAAATGATGCAGACTAATCCTACTCGGGTGATTGAGCATGCCGTCAAAGGTATGTTACCTCACACCCGCCTTGGGGCTAGTATGATGAAAAAACTCAGGGTCTATGTCGGTGATACTCACCCCCATCAGACTCAAACAAAGGCTACCTCAAGGGAAAGGGGTTAAAGAGGATAGGGTTTATATGGAAAAGCAAACTTACTTTTGGGGAACGGGCAGACGCAAGTCGGCTGTAGCTCAGGTAAGGCTAACACCGGGCGATGGGGCTATCATTATAAATGGTGTGGTCTATGAGGAGCGTTTCCCCCGTCTTGAGCACCGCCAAGCAATACTGCAACCCCTCCTGGTTACCGAGAATGTCGGCAAGTATAATGCTATGGTTAAGGTAGCTGGTGGTGGCATATCAGGACAGAGTGATGCTATTTGCCATGGTATTGCTCGAGCCCTGGTAAGGGCAGATGAAAACCTTAAGCCCATACTACGCCAGAACGGGTTGCTTACTCGGGATTCCCGGGTTAAAGAGAGAAAGAAGGCTGGGCTTAAGCGGGCTCGCAAGGCACCTCAATACACCAAGCGGTAAAAGCCCTACCCCAATGGATAACCGAGCAATAAGCCAAGCACTGCAAAACATCTACCATCAGCTTATAAACTACTACGGACCTCAGCACTGGTGGCCAGCACAGGAGCCATTTGAGGTAATAGTCGGCGCCATACTTACCCAAGCCGCTGCCTGGCAAAATGTAGAGAAGGCAATAGCCAATCTAAAAGCAGACAAGGCGCTATCACCAAAAGCGCTACGCCAGCTCAGCCTGCCTGAAGTCGCTACACTTATCCACCCCTGTGGTTACTATAACGCCAAGGCACTCAAGCTCAAGTCCCTGGCTCACTGGTTAGGAGAATACTACAATGACAATCTCAATAAACTGTTTGCCAATAATACTGAGCGTCTTCGCCGAGAGCTTCTTTCCATCCACGGTATCGGACAGGAGACAGCCGATTCCATAATATTGTATGCTGCCAACAAGCCAATTTTTGTTATTGATGCTTACACACGTCGTATCATCAACCGTATCGGCCTGGCCCCGGATAGTAATAGCTACACTGCCTATCAAGCCCTCTTTATGGATAATCTACCGACCGACGCTGAACTATTCAATGAATACCATGCCCTACTGGTCTGCCTAGGTAAGGATGTCTGCCGCAACCACCCCCTCTGCCAGCAATGCTGCCTCAATAATACCTGCCAACATCTATTGAAATAGCTTTAAGACATCTAGCTGAGAGCAACCAGACATTTCCTAACTTACTGAACCTCTATCTTGGTTCTCCGCTTTGCCTCGGTCTTTTCGGCTTAC
>DAOWJC010000145.1 GCA_030640595.1 Dehalococcoidia bacterium
AATTTCCACGGTTGTGAATTGCAGGCGGAGGGAGCTAGCCTTGCCGCCTCAAGACACATCATTATCTTTTCTCGCTCAACCGGTCTATCCAGAAAATTCCTAACGCTTTTTCTGTGTTTTACCAAGTCTAGAAGTGCCATAACTTTGTCTCTCTATGCTCACTTTCGGCAGCTATACTGTGATAACCAATCCTATTTCTGATGGGCATCCTTGTCAACATGTCCGTCTATACTTACGCCTAGATGGACCATAGCCTTGAAGCCGGTCCCTTCAGCTTTTTGTAGGTTTCAGCTAGAGCTTCAGGAACCACCTTTGTGTCAGATATTACCGGCATACAGTTGGTATCACCCTGCCACCGGGGCACGATGTGAGTATGGACATGGTCAACTATGCCGGCTCCGGCTACTTTCCCCATGTTTATACCTATATTGAAGCCGCCGGGGTTAAATACCTGCCTCAGGAGCTTAATACTTCGGCTAACTATTTCAAAATGCTCGTGGAGCTCTTCATCAGTTAGCTCCTCCAGGTTAGCTATATGCCGGTAGGGGGCTATCATCAGGTGACCAGGGTTATAGGGATAGCTATTCATAATGACGAAGTTCTTGTCTCCCCGATACAGGATGTAGTTTGCCGTATCATCCTTCTCTTTAGGCTTGTCACATAGAATACACCCCTCTGGTTTCTCCATCTGGATGTATTCTATACGCCACGGTGCCCAAATCTGCTCCATTTCACTCTCCTTACTGATTGCCTGGTGCTATTTTAATCGGCTACAGCCCAGTCGTCAAAGGGCTAAAACGGTTGTAAGAAATAAAGCTACAGGCTATACTTACATTAGCTATGGAAGATAAGAGTTCCTCAGGCGATACCATAACCTTTCTGGGAACGGCCGGTGCCAGAGATGGCATGCGCTTCAACCTGGCACAATTGGAGAAAACAAATTGACCTATTTAGATAATATTTTGTATCAGGTTACCAAGCCTGCCCGCTATACCGGTGGCGAGTGGAATAGCATTGTAAAGGATTGGGACAAAACCTATATCAGGGTCGTCCTTACCTATCCTGATTCATATGAAATAGGCATGTCCAATTTGGCTTTGCCTATCCTCTACGAACTGCTTAATAGCCAGCCGGATGTCCTTGCTGAAAGGGTCTACGCCCCATGGCCGGATATGGAAGCAGTAATGAAAAAAGCCGGGATTCCCCTGTTTAGCCTTGAATCTAAGCACCCGCTAAAAGATTTTGATATTATTGGCTTCTCCCTGGGCTATGAACTTACCTATACCAATGTATTGAATATGCTTCACCTGGCTCAAATACCAGTCCTGGCCTCTGAAAGAAATGATTCCCATCCAATAGTAATAGCCGGCGGTAGCTGTGCCCTCAACCCAGAGCCTATGAGTGACTTTATCGACTTCTTTGTAATTGGGGAGGGCGAAGAAGTATTGCTTGAGCTACTTGATAGCTTCCGAGATTGGAAAGGCAAGGGAGCTCCAAGAAGACAGCTCCTCCACCAAGTGGCTACAATCCCTGGCATCTATGTGCCTAGCCTGTATCAAGTGGAATACCAGGCTGACGGTCTACTTAAAAGTATTACACCCACCGTGCCCGAGGCTAGCCCCACAATTCAACGACGGATAGTAACCAAGCTGCCTGCCCCAGTAACTAAACCGGTAGTTCCCTACATTGAGGTAGTCCAGGACCGAGGGACAATAGAGATTCAGCGGGGTTGCAGCCGTGGCTGCCGCTTCTGCCAGGCAGGAATTATATATCGCCCGGTGCGTGAGCGCCCTCAGTCTGAGGTGCTACAGGCAGCCGGAGAGCTTATTACCAACTGTGGCTACAACGAGGCATCTCTAGTCTCACTAAGCACCAGTGACTACCACGGCGTTGACGAGCTGGTGACCAGCCTATCTCACCACTACCATAATCTTACCCTGTCGTTGCCCAGCCTCCGCATTGATAGCTCTTCAGTAATATTGATGAATTCTCTGCCCTCCCATAAGAAGACTGGGCTCACCTTCGCCCCTGAGGCGGGAAGCGAAAGACTACGGCAAATCATCAATAAGAACACTCCCGAAGATGAAATCCTGAAAACTGCCGCTGCTGCCTTTGACCGGGGCTACATGAACCTTAAGCTATATTTTATGCTCGGCTTGCCTACCGAAACCATTGATGATATAGAGGAGATTATCCAGCTAGTAGACAAAATCCGTTCACTGGGCAGGAAGGCTAAAGGGAGGAAGCCCCAGATAAAAGTCAGCCTATCAACCTTTGTCCCCAAGCCACATACGCCTTTTCAATGGGTAGCCCAGGAGGGGGAACAGCAGCTAAACGCTAAACATGAACTGCTTAAGCTGGAATTACGCCGGAAGGGAATCAGGCTATCGTGGCAAGACCCTAAACTCAGCCTGCTTGAGGCAGCATTGTCACGGGGAGACAGACGATTGGGTAAGGTTATCCATCGCGCCTGGAAGCTGGGCTGCACCTTTGATGCCTGGAGCGAACACTTTAATTATGGAAATTGGCTTGGTGCTTTTGAAGAGGCTGGGCTTGAGCCCGGTTTCTATGCCCATCGGGAGCGTTCCTTAGATGAGCTATTACCCTGGGCTCATATTGATGTGGGGGTAACTACTGCCTTCCTACAACGAGAATATCAGCACGCCCTGAATGGCAGAGAGACTCCTGACTGTCGGTATAAAACCTGTAATGCCTGCGGACTCCAGCACTGGCAGCCTGATTGCC
>DAOWJC010000102.1 GCA_030640595.1 Dehalococcoidia bacterium
ACTGCTTATCTTCAGGCACTTGTTGATAGTGCTGTTTTCACTGATGATTTTGTCACCAGTGAAATGGCGACCAAGGCAGGTAGTGATATTGAGGCTATGGAACTAGCTATAGGTGCCGAAAAGGACTCAATTTTGTTTTACTACGAGATGAAAGACATAATGCCCCAGCGAGCGCAACCGACAGTCAATAAGATAATAGCTGAGGAAAAATCGCACTTGAGGCAGCTCTCTGAGCTGAAGAAGAAGCTGGCTGCCCTTTAATACTGTGGTGATAAGGAGGAAAAAGATGTATCAAAAGATTCTGGTTCCAATGGACGGCTCGAAGCTGGCCGAGTGCGTGCTCCCCCATGTGGAGGCTATCGCCAAGGGATGCAACGTAAGTAATGTCATATTTGTCCGTGTCGTTGAGCCCATGCTGAGACCTACAGGTGATGACTATTTTCCGCTTGAGGAAGACCGTGAGCTATTCAAATTAGACCGCAGAGCCGTTGCTGACGACTACCTTAACCGGCTGGTGAGCCGACTCAAATATGACGGGGTGAAGTTACACACTGAGGTTATTGTTGGCAAGGTAGCCGAAAGCCTGGTTGATTATGCCGAGAAGAATGATATCGACCTTATTGTTATTGCTACTCATGGGCGCTCCGGGGTAAGCCGCTGGGTCCGGGGAAGCGTAGCCGACCGAATTCTCCACTTTGCCTGCGCACCGGTTTTGATGGTGCGACCACCAGAGTGTATCCCCGGCATTTAAGGCTTCAAGGCTATAAGGCGCTAAATAGTCAGCATACTCAACTTAAGACCGAGGAAACAGTTGCCGAATCAGCCGTCTCACCCTTGACGCTTGGTGCGTTTTGGCGGATAATAACACGAACTACTCAGCATAGGAGGTGCAATTATGGAGGAAAAGGAGCGAAGGTACTACACCGGTCTATATGAAATAGCAGCTGCAGTAAATTCAGCTGGCACTCCTGACAGTGTGCTTAACACCATTGTGGAGAGTGTGGCTAAAGCTTTGGACGCCAAGGCATGCTCGCTAATGCTCCTCACACCCGATAGGAAACTCTTGTTCCATACGGCAGACTACGGACTGAGCGACCAGTACGTCCGAAAAGGCCCGGTATCTGCCGATAAGAGCATTGCTGAGGCACTAGACGGCAAGCCAATTACTGTCTTGGACGCAGCTGAGGATGAGAGGGTCCAGTATCGGAGGCAGGCTAAAGAGGAGGGGATTGTTTCCATTCTTTCTGCCCCGGTCATGCTGGTAGAGGATGTGGTAGGGGTCATACGGGTGTACAAAGGGGAGCCATATCGTTTTACTGAAGCCGATATATACTTCGTGACCGCGGTGGCTAATCTGGGGGCTATTGCTCTGGAAAATGCGAGGCTTTTTGATTCTGTCAAGAAGGATTACGAAGGACTGAGGCGGGATATAGCTGAATGGCGTGCTGCCCTGGGATACGAGAGTAGATGACTGGGGAGTCAGTCGTTCCTCCAGAGGAATAAGGAGGGTGCGAAAATGGTGAGGGTTATCATCGAGAGACGTTGCCAGCCAAATAAAGAGGCAGAGTTGGAGAAGCTGCTGGTGGAACTCAGGAGCAAAGCAATGTGGCAGCGTGGCTATATCTCTGGCGAGACGCTCCAGTCGGTGGACGCTCCCTCGCTGTGGCTGGTAATCAGTACTTGGCTTGACGCCGAGCTCTGGAAGGCCTGGGAGAACAGTCCGGAGCGTCAGGAGATGGTCACCAAGATAGAGCAACTGCTGGTTGTGCCTGAGAAGGTGTCTGTTCTCAGTTTTGTAAAATAGCGAAGCGTAACATTAAGCCAGAATGTGTGATGGGCAACAAAGAGGCCGGATATTCCTCACATGCGAATGTCCAGCCTCTTCATAGTGTCCCATATCCCCAATATCAGGGTTAACCTTTCCCTATCCTGAACATTTTAGTCCCACATACGGGACATACACCCTGAGTCGCCGGCTTACCATTCTTCATAGTTATGCTCTTGGTGTCCTTCATTTCCCTCTTGGCACGGCATTTTACACAATATGCTTGCATTTGGTCTACCTCCCTCTTTGTTATGAACGATAAACCATTACTGCCCATAATGTCAATAGCCACAGGGCTCATTTTAGGGTAATAGAAGCCTGAATTGTTGAGGCAACAGTCTTGACTTCTCATAGTTGATATTCAAAATGCGAATCGTCTTGCTGCGATTTGCATTATCATAAGGCATAAATCATAATATTAAAGAAGATGAGACCTTAGCCGTTGAAGCAATGAACCAAAATATAGGTGGTTGATGCCAATGAAGCGTATGAAAGTGAAAGGATTCATTATTTTTCTCGTCTCACTGCTTGTACTCACGGTTGGCTGTGCCGCCCCTCAGGCAAAAGGCAACTTCACCGAGGGGTCCTCGGCGGGAGATGCCGAAACCCTCAACTGGATTCTAGCCGCTGACGCTGCTTCGTTCGGCTATGTCGGATTTGCCCTGGAAAGCCTGGCCACCTATGACAACCAGTGGAATGTGGTCCTGCGCCATTTGGCTAAGCCGGTGGAGGTCTCCGAGGACGGTCTTACTTATACTATCACCATCAGGAACGACCTGAAGTGGAGCGATGGCACAAAGGTCACTGCCGAGGACTATGTATATACCTTGAAGAACCTCATGTTCTCAGATTGGCTCAACTATACCTATAAGACTGACTGGCAAGAAACTGTCAACGGCGAGACGGTATTTGTTGAACTTGAGGTAGTCAACGAAACAACCTTCGTCATAAAAAGGCAGACAGTGGACCCGGAATTTGCGGATAATGCTATCTATTCCCTGACCCCTTATCCCAAGCACATTGCCATCAAATACGAAGGTGATGTAAAAGCCTTCACCGAAGCTGAGGAATTCAACAACCTAACCTATACCGGCAATCTGGGTCCGTACAAGTTTAAGGAGTGGATTAGAAATGATAAGTATGTGGTCGAGCGTAACCCAGATTTCTTTCTGGGTAAAGAGACCGGAGCCCCCTTCTTTGAGCAATATATAACCAAGCTCCTCGGGACACCGGCTGCCATTCATGCCGCCCTGGAGGCAGGAGATATTACCTATGCTGGGATAGACCCCGAGCAGGTAGCCAAGTTCAAGCAGATGGAGAGAATAAAGGTATACACTGTGCCCACAGGGGGCTATCAGCTCATAAACTATAATCTCCGGAAGAATGGCTGGGAAGGGCTTAAAGATAAGAAGGTAAGGCAGGCCTTGTCCATGTCCATAAACAAGCAAACGGTGATTGATTCCATACTCCTTGGCTTTGGTGACCCAGCTTTCAGCTTTATTCCTAAGCCCTCTCCGTGGTATACCGAGGAAGGGGTGCCAAAGTACGGCTACGGACCTCTCTACGACAAGGAATTGGCCAAACAGATGCTTTACGAAGCTGGTTACGGCATCAAGAATCCTGACGGGACTATATCGGTTCAGGACAAGGATGGCAAGCCTATCAAATTTACTCTGGCCACCAACTCAGGTAACAAGCTGCGGGAAGACATTGCCTTCCTGGCAAAGCAGGAACTGGCTGATATCGGTATAGAGGTAAACATCAAGCTAATTCCCTGGCCTACCCTACTTAGACAATACATGATGAATAAAGTTCCGGGCACAGACCAGGAACCAAGATACAATAATGGTCCTGATTCGGTGAGCGAACAGCCCTGGGACTTGATGGTGATGGGGTTCAACACCCATCCTATCGCTCCCTCAGGTTCACGGGTGTTCTTTGTTACCGATGGGGGACTGAACTACTGGGGTTACTCTAACCCCGAGGTTGATGAACTGTTTATCAGGGTTAGGTCAAGAGAGGCGCTAGACAAGGAAGTGCGCAAAAAGATGTATGTTGAGATAAGCCAGGTAATAGCCGAAGACCAACCGGC
>DAOWJC010000088.1 GCA_030640595.1 Dehalococcoidia bacterium
AATATCGCCATCAGTAAAAGCGAAAGCACTCATCTCTTTTCCTGATAGGCACTCTTCAATAACCACCTTGTCACCAGCGGCACCAAAGGCTTTAGACTCCATCATGCTGAAAAGAGCCTCTAAAGCTTGTGGGATTGAATTGGCTACGGTTACCCCTTTGCCCGCAGCCAGCCCATCCGCCTTAACCACCAAGGGTAGCGGCTGTTGCTGAATATATTCTTTTGCCCGACTATATTCAGAAAAGCTGGCACTTCGGGCGCAGGGGATACCATATTTTTGCATCAGCTCCTTGGCGAATACCTTGCTTGACTCTATCTGAGTAGCTTTCTTAGTCGAACCAAAAACAGGAATACCTACAACTTGAAAATAGTCAACAATGCCGTCAGCTAGGGGCACCTCCGGTCCGATAACGACCAGCTCAATACTCTTTTCCCGGGCTATTTCAACCAGCCCCTCTATATTAGTGGGACTAATATCCAGGTTATGAGCTAGTTTAGCTGTGCCAGCATTGCCCGGGGCTACATAAATTTCTTTAACTTTGGGGCTTTGGGCTAGTTTCCAGACCAGGGTATGCTCCCGAGCCCCACCGCCAACAACCAGTATCTTCAGGGTTCACCCCCGTAATATTTATTACCTGGGCGGCTACTTCTTCTACCTTCTCACTATCAATGCCATTAAGCCGGCGATAAGTAAACCACCAAAAAGAAGGGTAATGGCAACAATCCCCCCTTCCAGGGCTATGATGCCTCGAGTGTGTGCGTGGGGCGAGTTCCAAGCAGTGCCTAAGAATATGGATGAAAGGTCTAACCCATATTGCCAGGCACCAATTAACACGCCGGCTAAAACCAAGCCAAACACGACCACAAGGATTCTTATTATCATCGTTTCATTTTTTATTATCGATGCTATATTCACTGCTTTACCCCTTAATATCCATTATTTATTCTAAAGCTATACGGACATAGCCTTGCGATAAATCATGAGTGTAGTAGAGAGTAAGCCCCTCGCCAAGAGGAGCAAGCCTATAGACCAAAGTTCCCCTTAACTTATCACCAGCCAGCACAGCCCCATCCGGGGTGGGATAGTCACGGTCGGCAGAGGTGTCAACTCCTGCCATACTCCCCTCTTTGTCCTCAACCACAAAGGAGGTTAGAAAGCTAATTCTTATATCCCCGGAGCCTGCCGAATTATCGATTAGCACGGTGATAAAGCCTAAGCCATCCCGTTTTTCAAACGATTCAACCGTAATAAAAGCCCCCTTCCCGATATCTACCATTTCTCCAACCCCGGATAAGCTGGGTTCTGGCGGGGGCATTGGTTCAGGCTCTGGAGTCGGTGCTGGGGCTGGTGTTGGTGCCGGAGTGGGGGCACATGCTCCAAGAACAAGTAGCGTTGCGAGGAAAAGCCCTGCAACATACGCTTTACGCATTATGAAAACTCCTGTCACTCCCACTCTATGGTGGATGGGGGCTTGGAGGTAATATCGTAGACGACACGGTTTACGCCGGGGACTTCATTAACTATGCGGTTTGAAATCCGACCCAGCAGGTCATAGGGGAGGCGTGACCAGTCAGCCGTCATCGCATCGTCGCTGGTTACGGCACGGATGGCAACCAAATAGCCATAGGTTCTATAATCACCCATTACTCCTACGCTTTTGACATCGGTGAGTATGGCGAAGCTCTGCCACAGTTGGCGGTATAGCCTTGCCTTTTTAATCTCGTTCATTACAATCCAGTCAGCACTACGCAGTATCTCAAGTTTCTCCTTGGTTACCTCACCGATAATACGAATAGCCAAGCCCGGTCCAGGGAAAGGCTGACGCCACACCATCTCTTCAGGCAGACCCAGGGATAGTCCTACCTGACGCACCTCATCCTTAAACAGGTCTCGCAGTGGTTCAAGCAGGTTGAGCTTCATCTTGGCTGGCAAGCCACCAACATTGTGGTGGGTTTTTATTTTGGCTGAGGCTCTGGTTCCTGAAGAAGCACTCTCAATGACATCAGGGTAGAGAGTCCCCTGAGCCAGGAAGTCAACCTTGCCAATCTTTTTAGCTTCCTCTTCAAATACCCGGATGAATTCTTCCCCGATAACCTTGCGCTTTGCCTCTGGGTCTATCACCCCTTTTAATCGGCGAAGGAATCTTTCACTAGCATCAACATAGATAATATTCATGCCTAGATTGAGTCGGAAGGTGTTAAAGGTTCTTTCAACTTCTTCGCGCCGTAATAACCCGTGATTAACAAAGATGCAGGTAAGCTGGTCTCCAATAGCTCGGTAGATGAGGGTAGCCACTACTGCCGAATCAACTCCTCCCGAGAGAGCACTGATGACCTTACCTTTACCTACCTGCTTTCTAATTGCAGATATACTCTCCTCTATGAAGCTGCCTATCGTCCAGTTCCTCGTGCAACCGCATACTCGGTAGACAAAATTTTTTAGGATTGTCTTACCTACAGGGGTATGGGCTACCTCGGGGTGAAATTGCAGACCGAATATTCCCTCCCCATTACCCATGACAGCAATGGGTGAGTTTTCGGTGTAGGCTAAGGCACTGAAACCGGGTGGCATTTCTTCAATTTTATCAGCGTGACTCATCCATACCGGAGAGGAGGCAGGTAAATCAGTAAATAACGGTAAGTCTACATCGCTCAGGCGAAGGATAGCGTGACCATACTCGCGCTTTGTGCCTGGTGTAACCTTTCCGCCTAGCTGTCTAGTGAGGACTTGCATCCCATAGCAGATGCCCAATATTGGTAAGTGGCTTTCATAAATGTAGGCCGGTGCCTGAGGAGCGCCACGTTCATAGACACTGGCTGGTCCTCCGGAGAGGATAAATCCCCTGGGATTTAACGGGGCTATCTTTTCCCAGGGAGTATCATGGGGTAGTAACTCGCAATATACCTGGCACTCGCGGACTCTCCGGGCGATTAGCATGCTGTATTGTGAGCCAAAGTCAATGACTATTATAGCCTCACGCTCAGCAGGTATAGCTTCCTTAGCCGCAACAGGCTGCTCACCACCTATCTCCTTCGCAATCTCTAGATAAGTGGAGACCTCAATATCGCCACTGGTAGCTACTCGGCGACTCTCATTTGAGGCTTGTCCCGTTAGATGCATGCTATCTAACGGGGCTTGCTTTGACTTGGCTTTAGCTTTATCCATTTATCAAAGGTTACCACTGTAATATGTTGTTGTCAAAAGGTGTTAATCTGTGGTTGGTAAGCGTTAAAAGGGGTTAAACCGCTGATTCTTACTCACCAAGTTATCAGCACTTAAAACTAACAAGCAATCCTTTATGAAACCTTAACGAAATCTTTATGAAATCTTTATCATTTTTATGCCTATCTTTATGATTGTATGGTAGATTTAAACCACTGAAGATAATTTAACTATATAAGGGGGTAAAAAATGGAAAAGGTTAGCGTCTTTCTAGCTGATTGGCAGGTGCTCTTCAGAGAGGGTATCCACTTCACCCTTTCCGGGGAAGAGGACCTTGAGGTTATCGGCGAGGCTACCAACAATGAAGAAGCACTCAATTTTATTGAAACCAATCCACCAAGGGTAGCTATTTTGAACGCAGACCGTAGTGAGTCTAGTGGCATTAGAATAACCCGCCGAATTAAGCAGAACCTCCCCTCGGTATCGGTGATTCTGATTATGGACAGCTATGATGAAGAGCAGCTTTTCTCGGCTGTGAAGTGCGGGGCAAGTGCCTGCCTTATCAAAGACATTGACCCTGACGACCTGGTCAACATCATCAGGAAGGTAGCTCAGGGTGCTTCCCCCGTAAGTGAAGCCCTGCTCAAACCGGGGCTGGCTTCCCGGGTTCTGGATGAGTTTGAAGACTTCTCGTTAATAAGTAAAGAAGTGGATAATCTGCTGGCTAGCCTTTCCCCTCGTGAAGGTGAGGTTTTACATCACATTGCTGATGGAAACTCAATTGAGAAGGTCGCCCAAACCCTGGGCATTAACGAAGAGGCTATCAGGCATCACCTTGGTCTCATACTGACCAAGCTGGTATCTAATGAACACAACCGAGAGGTGATTGAGGCAGCGCAAAGCCACCTGCCATCAATAATCTCCAGAGCCAGGCCGGGCAAGCCGGCAGTAGAGTATATAACCAAGGATGAATTCGTTGCCTTTAAACAAAGTATAACGGAACGCCTCAAATCCTTTATGGGTGAGTTAACATAAATATTGGGGGTATCCTTGGAAGGAGGTATAAAGATGTGAAGAATAACAACAAAGAAGGTGGCAGGAACTCCTAAAACAAGGACAAAAAGGAAAACCTACCACCCTCACTAGAGGCTGATAAAAGTTTATCACGATGACAAGCAATTGTCAAAACTAAAAAGAAAGGAGATTAAAAATGGTCGAACTTAGTTATGGTGAACACTACGAACTGGCTGAATTAGCCGGTAAGAGCGTGGTTGAGGTGCGTGAGCTGTATAAAACAGAATTCGAAATACCTGACAGGGCTCAAGCTGTTCTCAACGACAAACCGCTCAAGAAGAAGATGGAGGACAAGATAAGGCTGGAAGATGCCGATGAACTCTCCTTTGAGGAAAAGGAAAGGAGCCGGAAACCGCTATTCATCACTGCCATACTGCTGGCATTGGCTATCAGCGGTGGTCTATTCGCCTATACCTGGACCACAGCTACGGCAACGCTCATCGCCCAAACAACCCTTGGCGACTTTGCCTCAATTACCGCCAACACCACCGGGATTGCCAGTATTACCTGGACACCGTTCGGAAGATACCGGGGCAGCATACCAGGCCCTCACAACCTTTTTGATGTAACCCCGACAACCGGCTATGACGGTGACCTTGAGGTAACGGTCTACCTGGCCAATGCAGACGAATTGAGCAAAAACTACCGGTTCTGGATGCTACGGCTGGAGTTTGTGGACGGCGCTGGCAACCCAGATGATATCCAAGGCGGCGTTCAGGTGCTGAGCCT
>DAOWJC010000026.1 GCA_030640595.1 Dehalococcoidia bacterium
AGAAACAGTAGAGTTAATATAATGCCAAGTAGAATGAAAGGTCGCCGGCGCCCCCAGGCAAAGCCAGAGCGGTCACTAATTGCCCCGGCAATCGGCTGGACTGCCATTCCCAGAATTAAGCCAGCGAAGGTAAGATAGCCAAGGTAGGTATTCTTTAGCGCCTCAGGGACAAAGTCTAACAACCGCACCTGTAGAATGACGATGTGAAAGCTTGCCCACAGGGCAGACAGACCAAAGCCCAGGATTGTAATCTTTATGTAGTCAATAGAGCGAAACCCATTAGCGCCGGTATGTGGGCTAGTATTGCTTGCTGTACTCATTGCTATCAACAGTCAAGCATACCAGAGGTAAAGCTAGCAGGCAACATTTCAAGCTGGTAAGGCGGTTTGATTTTGTCCTCGGTATCAAATATATTGCTTAATAATTAAGGACCAGGATGAGAATTTTAGGTATTGATCCAGGAACTGTCTCCTCCGATTTTTGCCTCCTTGAGGATAGGGAGGTCAGATTAGAAGAGAGTATACCGTCAAGGGTAGTAGCCGAGAGACCCGAAGATATGGTTGAGAAGTGCCTCAGTTCAAAGGGGTTGAACTAGAAAAGCCCTAGGAATTTCAGGGGTAAATCGCCAAAGCCTCAAGTCCAGTAGTTTCAGGCAGGCCGAGCATAAGGTTCATATTCTGGATGGCTTGCCCTGCCGCCCCTTTGACCAGATTGTCAATGCAGCTAATAACTATAAGCTTCCCTGTCCTGTGGTCAATGGTGGGGTGGATGAGGCAGAGATTGTTTCCCCAGGTGTACTTGGTGTGAGGGGGGAATTCTACTATCTTGACAAAGGGCTCATCTTGGTAAAAGTCCAGATAGAGCTCTCTTATCTCTTCCTTTCCCTTTCCGCCAGCAGCAACCTTGCCTGAGACTAGTGGAGCATAGCAGGTGGTCAATATTCCCCTGGTCATCGGTATCAGATGGGGGACAAAGGTCACCGAAGGCAACTGCTCGGGACGAAGCAGCTTTAGCTCCTGGATAATCTCGGGCAGGTGCCTGTGCCCGTCTAGGGCATAGGCAGAGGCATCCTCATTGACCTCTGAGTAGTGAGTTTGCAGATTAACGGTCCTGCCAGTTCCAGATACACCCGACTTGCTGTCAATAATAATGTCAGGCTCAATTAAGCCCGCTTTAACTACCGGGGCTAAAGGCAGAATAGCCCCGGTGGGGTAGCAACCGGGGTTGGCCACCAGTTGGGCGGAGGCAACCTGAGACCGGTATAGTTCGGTTAGACCATACACCGCTTGTTTAAGTAGCTGTGGAGCCGGGTGAGTAAAACCATACCAACTTAAGTATTCCGTAGCATCCTTTAGCCTGAAATCAGCACTGACATCCACTACCTTAATACCACGGTTAAGCAGTGGTATGACCTCTTTAGCACTCTCCTGATGGGGCATAGCTGAAAAGGCGAGCTCAACATCCCCCAGTTCAACTTCAATGGTCAGGTCTACGCTAGCCAGGTGAGGGAAAACCTTGCCTATCCTCTGTCCAGCCGTACTCCGTCCGGTAACTGAAGTAAGCTCCACCCGTGGGTGTTGGTAGAGTAGTCGTGCCAGCTCAACACCGGCATAACCAGTAACATTGATAATGCCTATCTTGGTTTGGTTCATTGAACTAACCCCAACCCCTCCAGCCCGTAAGCATAGCCTTTACGTTCAGCTGTTCAGTGCCGGAGTATCTCCAATTGGTTGGCTAATATATTTCTCAGCAATCTTGCGGAAATGGAATCCGAAGACAGAAAGACTTATAGATAAAGGAAAAGACCGCGGATGCTTCAGCAGGGTCGAGACAAATAGCTTCCAGTAATACCTTCTTCCCTTTTCCCTGATACCCAAAAACCACATAGATCCGATAAATCCCCTGATATGATAAAACTGAAGCCGAGGTATCCCCTTTCTTTTTTGAGGTTTATACTCCTTTAGAAGTGTTCTGATCCGTTCATAAAACTGCTTGGGTGAATAGATTGTGTTTAGGATATTCTTATAGCCATTAATGAGAGTTTCGTAGTTCATTTTGGGAATGAAGTTGAGGGAGCAGTCGGTATTGTCTCCAGAAAAACCCTTTAACAGGCGGTTCTCCTTTTTCAAACGCTGGTATAGCCTTGTGCCACAAGGAGCATTTAGTAAACCGACCATTGCGGTAACGATTCCGCTTCTTTGAATAAAGTTGATTTGGCTTTTAAAGATGGAGACGGGGTCACTATCAAAACCAACAATAAATCCCCCCTGCACCTCCAAGCCGTAGTTTTGAATCTTCTTGACCGAAGCGACCAAATCACGATTTATATTGGTAAACTTATTACACTCGACCAGACTTTCTTCATTAGGGGTTTCAATGCCAATAAATACGGTGTTGAACTCCGCCTTGCTCATTAATCGCATTAGCTCATCATCATCAGCAAGGTTTATAGATGCTTCCGTGGAAAAAGCAAAGGGGTATTTTTTCTTCTCCATCCACCTAATTATTGCTGGCAGGATTTCGGTCTTTAATTTTCTCTTGTTGCCGATGAAGTTATCATCAACAATAAACACGCCACTTCGCCAACCCAGCCTATACAATGCCTCCAGTTCGTTCAGTAGCTGGTCTTTATCTTTGGTTCGTGGCTTATGCCCATTTAGTATGATGATGTCGCAGAACTCACAGTTAAAAGGACAGCCCCGGGAGTATTGAATATTCATTGATGAGTAGTTTTTCATGTTGATGAGTGACCAGAGGGGTATAGGGGTTTTGCTTATGTCTGGTCGCTCACTGGATGTGTAGATATGTTTAGCACACCCCTTCTGTAAATCTTCTAAGAAGGGTGGAAGGGTAACTTCAGCTTCACCAAGCACAAAATGGTCTACTCCATCAAATTCTTCATACCCGGTGGTAAAAAGGGGACCGCCGGCAACAACCTTAGCTCCAAGTTTCTTACATCTAGCAATAACTTCCTTCGTTGAGTCTCTCTGTACCACCATAGCACTAATAAACACATAATCTGCCCAGTTAATTTCTTTATCATCCAGGGTGGTTACATTCATATCCACTAGCTTCTTCTCCCACTCACCGGGAAGCATAGCGGCGACAGTTAATAAACCCAAAGGAGGGAAGGAAGCCTTTTTAGAAATAATTCTTAAAGCATGCTTAAAACTCCAGAAGGTATCTGGGTATTGTGGATAAACAAAGAGTATTTTCAAATTACGCTCTCCTCCGCCAAGTTACTTGTAAATTACTACCATAACTTTTGAAATAAGATTTGAACAATTATAGCATGTAGTTATATTTATAGCAATAACAAGATAGTTTGCCTGTTCCCTCAAAAAACCTTTTAAAAGGTCGTTTAGCAACCTATTCCCCTGTCCCCCTCTCCTTTTAAGGAGAGGCTTTGCCCTTAAGGGCTTTAGCCCGGAGGGAAATCTAACGGGGTGAGGTTAATAAATAATCTCTTTTAAAACACTTGACAAAATTAATGAATTATTAGTGTGAATTATGCTTGACAATAGTTAATGGATATGATATATTTTGTTACAGGGTTAATATTGATGATGAGGATTGATACGTAAACAAGAATTGGTGATTGAGAGCCAAGGGCGGCTTGGCGATTTATCACCAAGCCGTTTTTTTATGCAAATAGCACCTTAACAATTGAATATGAGGACTAATATCAAATCTGAAGCAGGTCAAGCGGGTGAAGGCGCACGGTGGATGCCTTGGTATCAAGGGCCGAAGAAGGGCGTGGCAAGACTGCGAAAAGCCTCGGTGAGCTGCCTAGTAAGCTTAGCCGGGGATACCCGAATGGGGCAACCCGCTCAGGTAAAACCTGAGCACCCCCAGCCGAACACATAGGCTGGGAGGGGGTAAGCAGGGGAAGTGAAACATCTCAGTACCCTGAGGAAAAGAGATTATTCCCTGAGTAGTGGCGAACGAAAGGGGAAGAGCCTAAACCCTATAAGCTAAGTGGTTCTGGAGCCTAAGTTTATAGGGGGTTGTAAGGCAGGTAGGACCTAGTTCAGAATAGGTCAAGGAGTTACAAACCAAACCTTAGTTGAAGGTCTCTGGAAAGAGCCACCACAGAGGGTGACAGGCCCGTAAACGAAAAGGGTAGGCTCCTTACCTGTCCTTGAGTACCACGGGACACGAGGAATCTTGTGGGAATCTGCCCTGACCACAGGGCAAGGCTAAATACCCTTGATGACCGATAGTGAACAAGTACCGTGAGGGAAAGGTGAAAAGTACCCCGGGAGGGGAGTGAAATAGACCTGAAACTGTGTGCTTACAAGCAGTCAGAGGTTGCTTTAGGCGACTGATGG
>DAOWJC010000063.1 GCA_030640595.1 Dehalococcoidia bacterium
ATTCTTTTGTTGAATGTTCACGAGAGAGGCATTCACCTAACATTAATGTAACTCTAGACTATTATGCAATACAGTAGGCGCCCAGCGAAGAATGCACGCTGAATCGAAGAACACACAAACTAGCTTTGGTGCTGGGGCTGGAGCTGCGATTCAGTAGGTTGGTTTCTATAAAGGAACCTGGGCGCCTACGCTATTGAATTGGTTAGCTTCATAAATGGTGATTTACCAGATAATGTCTGACCAAGAAGGAGGTGATAGCTTTCAACAAAAAGATCATTGCACAAGTTAGTTCGAATATTTAACAGGAGGAGGAAATGCGTAAGAGATTAATATTAGTTGCCTTTATGGTGGTGACCTTGGTTGCTGGGTTAGTTGCTGCTTGTGCTGCTCCGGCACCAGCACCCGCTCCGGCACCAGAACCGGCACAATATAAGTGGAGAGTTAGCCAAGATAAAAAAAGAGGCTCGCCGATGTCGGAAAATTTCGTTAACTGGTTCTGCAAGCCAATAGAGGAAGCATCCGGCGGCAGAATTGAGATAGAGCCCTTTGCTTGGTGGGATCTTGTAGCTGGAGCTGATATCCTCGAGGGTGTTGAGAAAGGCACCCTTGATATTAGTAATACCTGTAGTGCCTACCATCCTGATATGTTCGCTTCTACAGTCACCTTTGGTGTGCCTGGTGGACTTACAACTGCTGATGATTGGCAAATCTTTTACTATGATTACGGCTATCGGGACTTCCTGCAGAAGAACCTTTACGACTCCAAGGGGGTATATCTTCTCGGTCCTCAGGTACAACCTGGGCAGGTAGAGTTTCTTACGAAGAAGATTACGAGTTTTGATGACCTCAAGGGGTTGAAGTTCAGAAGCTTTGGGGCAAATGGGGCAATATATGGTGCCCTTGGCGTTTCAATTACTGACGTCGCCGCCGGCGAGGTCTACACGGCGACAGCAACAGGTGTCGTTGATGGGGGTACGATTGGTGGCTTACTTTCTATTGTTGACATCTCCCTTGAGGAAGTAATCAAGTGTGTCATAATCGAACCCAGGTCACCAAGTTCCCTAGCCCTGCCGCTTGTGATAAACCTGGAGCTTTGGAACAGTCTACCTGATGACCTCAAGGCAATCATTCAAGAAGTTACGATAGCTTACGGCAATCGTTATTTCCAGGCAGTAATTTACGGTGCTGGAGAAGTTAAGGGCATCCTAAAGGATAAAGGAGTTATCACCTATGAGCCAACTGAGGCCGACATGGCAAAGTGGAACAAAGCAGTGGATGCTTACTGGGATGACCTGGCTAAGAAGCCTCACGAGGTCGAGGCACTCGGAATGCTGAAGGATTTTATGGTAAAAATGGGCTACCGATAAGGTGCCGTTGCAATCTAGAGCAAGATGAAGATATTAGGTCATATCCTAGGCTTCACTGACAGGGTTAATGTGTGGTCAGGCGAGATATTGTCTTACGGGCTTTTTGCTCTCATTGGAGTGGTGGTAACTGGGGTAATAGCAAGGTATGCATTCAATAGCCCTCTTATGTGGACTTATGAGATGAGTCTATTTCTGTTTGGGGGACTAGGCTTTTTAGTTGGTGCGGCGGTTCTTCAGACGGGCGCGCATATCAAGGTGGACATTCTCTACAGTCGCCTTTCCCCAAGGGGAAAGGCGACTGCAGACACAATTACCGGACTCGTTTTCCTCTACTTTATTATTGTGCTATTATGGCAGGGAACGGAATTCGCCCTGCACTCAATTGCAATAAGGGAACACTCTGGCAGCATTTGGGGACCTGTTGTTTACCCTTTCAAGACGGTAATACCCGTAGCTGCGTTTTTAATGCTGATTACGGGGCTTGCTAAATTCATCCGGGATCTCCTTTTTGCTATTCGGGGTAAAGCTTTATCGTGAGTATTACAACTCTCACCATTCTCCTATTTGCTGGCGCTGTTTTAGGACTAGTCTCGGGAATGCCTGTTGCCTTTGCCTTGAGCGGCGTTGCTATGGTCTTTGCCATTTTCTTATGGGGGCCTGAGGGTCTATTCATGAGCGTTACCGCCGCCTATCACACAATGATGTCTTTTATTCTTATAGCTATTCCTGCGTTTATTTTCATGGGATATGTACTGGAGAAGTCCGGTGTAGCTGATGCACTCTATGAAGCACTACGTCTTTGGGCAGGACGTATAAATGGTGGCCTAGCCATTGGGACTATACTAATATGCACTCTAGTAGCAGCTATGGTTGGGATAATCGGCGCAGGCATTATTACCGCCGCTATCTTTGCCCTTCCTCAGATGCTAAAACATGGTTATGACAAGCACCTAGCCTACGGCGCTATTATGGCTGGAGGCTGTCTGGGAACTCTGATCCCTCCCAGCGTACATATGATAGTTTATGCCTCTATTGCTCGACAGTCGGTGGGAAAGATGCTTATAGGGGGATTTTTCCCCGGGCTTGTCCTTTCTAGCCTTTATATGCTCTACATAGGCATAAGAACGGCTTTAAACCCATCGCTGGGCCCTGGGCTATCGCCGGAAGAGAGAGTTGGCTGGCTGCAGAAACTTGCCGCCACAAAGAGCGTGCTCTTGCCCATTGTAGTTGTGGTTTCAGTTTTAGGCTCGATTTTTCTAGGGATAGCAACTCCTACTGAGGCAGGTGCTACTGGTTGCGTAGCTGTGATAATATGTGCCGCTGTGCACCGTCGCCTTAGTTGGCGGCTTTTAAAAGAAGCAGCCTATGACACAACAAAGATATTCGGCATGGTCATCTGGATTTTAGCTGGTGCCGAATGCTTTAACCGGTTTTATCTAGCTATGGGAGCAGCGGGCTTAATCAAGGGACTACTAGTGGGGATAGAGATGAACCCCTGGATTATCCTGGTAGCGATGCAGGTAATTTTGATCTTGCTCGGGATGCTTATGGACCCTCTGGCCATTATGGTAATTGCCGCTCCTATCTTTAGCCCAATAGTCATAAGTTTGGGTTTTAACCCGCTATGGTTCGGAATCATTTTTGTCATCAATATGCAAATCGGTTTCTTGACACCACCTTTCGGCTTTGCTAATTTTTACATGAAGAGCTTGCTTCCTGAAGAAAATATAGGGGAATTCTATCGTTCTACTTTTCCCTTCGTTGGCCTACAGATAATCGGCCTGGGCCTGTGTATGGCATTCCCTAACATTGTGCTCTGGCTGCCCAGTTTAATGATAAAATGAAGGAGGAAACAGTAAAAATTGGGCATTGGGGTGTATGTTCAGTCAAGCAATGGCTGAGATGGGGGCTGAATTTGAGATGGAAAACCCGGTGACGTACTGGATAACTGACAAAAGACGGGGAAACTTGGAGAGGATATATTAAACCAGAAATCGCTATCAGCCATCGTAGAGTGCGGCTTCCCGATTGCCACGCACACTCTTCATCGTCAAGGAACTAGAGAAAGCCTAAGCCGTGATTACCCAATAGTATCGGTGGCCGCCCATAGCTTCAATGAGAAGGGAGCTGGTCCCAAGATGGAAGACTCCGTTCATTCTCGGTCCTTTAGGCTTTCCACCAACACCTCTAGCCCTGATGTACCTATGTGAAACGGCTAAACACTATTTCGGTGACAATTTTACTTGGCAAGCAGCAGCCACAGACCGTTACCAGCTTTCAATGTGCGCTATGGCACTAGCAATGGGAGGTAATGTAAGAGTCGGAATGGAAGGCAGTCTTTATGCTGGAAGTGTTCTTGCCAAAAGCAACGCTGACCAGGTAGAAAAAATCGTTCATATTGCTAAAGAACTAAGCATTGACATTGCCACTCCTGATGAAGCCAGGCAGATTCTTGGTCTTAAAGGACTTGGCAAAGTAAATTACTAAAATAGCTAAACTTTCACGAAAAAGGAGGTAAAAGTATGATTGAGAGTTATCTAAAATTGCCGGCCTCAATAACTGTTGGTGAGCAGATTGTCGGCGAGGGGTTCGCGACTGAGCCGAACTTTATTCCAACAGAAACAAAGGTTTGGTTGGTCCGGGAGCTAATCAATGCCGGCTCTAAGTTTATTCAGGTTAGTAACCTCGTTAATCCAAGATTTGAGCCGCAATTTCGCGACTGCGAAGAGCTGTATCGTCAGATAGAACACCCCGAAGGAGTGACTTTTGTAACTCCTACGCCTGATATGCGAGCACTCCAAAAAGCCATAGAACTTAAAAAAGCAGGGCATGGGCCTGATATCGTGTCATTCCCTATTGCCACTACGGACGCTTTCAATAAAAGCAGTCTTGGTAAGACAACCGAAGAGCAATGGAAGGTGCTGGAACCAATGGTGACGGTAGCTCATGATGCTGGACTAAAGATAAATGGTTATATTGCTGGCGTTTGGACTTGTGTCCGTACGGGTACTAAGATCCCGCGGGATATAGCGTATAAATTCGCTGATAAATGGGTAAGTCTAGGTGCTGACATGATTGCCCATTCTGAGGGCACCACAGGGGGTGAACCAACACCAAGTGAGGTTTATGAGTACTTCAGTCGTGTTCTGGACAAATACCCCGATCCGAAGTTTCACAAGTTTCATCTCCACGATGCGTATGGCTGGGGCTTAGCCTGTTATATAGCAGCAATGCATGCGGGGGTAACTCTGCTTGACACTTGCCTTGGCGGGGCGAGGGCTGGACCAGCACTTACTATTATGGATCGTGTTCCAATTGTGACTGCTGAGGTCAAGCCACCGGACCAAGTGGTCTCCCGCACAGGACTAATACCGTCTGAGGATTTTGTAAGTCTGTGCGACGCTATGGGTATCCAAACAGGGCTTGATGTAGAGAAGATTCTTAACCTTGGCCGTTGGGTCGAGCAAATAGTGGGTCGCAGGTTGTGGTCAGCTCGTTTAAGGTGGTGATGCTCAAGGTGGGCTTTGCGCCAGAGGTTGCTCCAGAACAAACAGGGGGTTCGACTGGAAATCTGCTGGAAGAATGGTGCGGTCAATCTAGGTGATATGAAACAAGGTAGCATCTTTGCCTATGATGCTAAGGGGCTAACAGCTTAGTTTTATGAAAGGGTAACAAAGTTAAATTCTGGAGTGTATACAATGATAAACATAGCTGTTTGTGTTAAACAAATACTTGATCCAGAGATACCGGCTAAAGCTTTCAAAATTGATCCTGAAGCGAAGCGGGCTATTCCACCTAAGGGTGCGGAGCTTGTTATTAGCGATTATGATGAGAGCGCTGTGGAGGCTGCGCTAAAGATAAAGGATTCTTACGAGACCAAGATAACTGTAATAAGTTTAGGGCCAGAATCTGCCAAGAGCACTATAAGGCGCTGTATAGCTATGGGTGCTGATGAGGGGATTCTTCTAAGTGACGCTTTGTTTGATGATTCCGATAGTTTTGCTACAGCTTTTGTTCTTGCCGAAGCGATAAAAAAATTAGGTGATTTCGATTTCATTCTTTGTGGAAGACAGGAGGGAGATTGGGATGCGGGACAAGTTGGTTCTGGGATTGCAGAACTGCTGGGTATTCCCAGCGTAACCATGATTGGGAAAATTGAGCTTAAGAATGAAAAGGCGATAGTAGAGAGGGTGATATCTGATGGTCGTGAAATAGTAGAGATTCCTTTACCAGCTTTACTCACAGTGGGCAGTGAGATCGGAGAAGCTCGCTATCCCTCCCTAAGAAGAATCAGGGATGCTTCTAAGGTGGAAATACCCACTTGGAATGCCGAAAATATCGCTGTTGCTAAGTCAAGAAATAAGATGCTCACTTTGTTTGTCCCAACTCGGGAAGGCAGGTGCGAATTTATACAAGGTGAAAATCCCGAAGAAGCAGGAAGCAATTTGGCTGTTAAGCTTAGACAGGCTAAGTTAATTTAAAATTTCCAAGGAGATAAAATGACTGAACGAAAGGGTGTCGTTATTGTTGGAGAGTTCTCAGATGCGAACCTTGCCCCCATATCTAGTGAACTTCTAGCTATTGGCAGAAAGCTTGCTGACGAGTCAGGACAAGAACTTTCCGCGGTGTTTATAGGAAATGAAATTAGTGACCAAGTTACAAATGAGGCTATCTTCTTTGGTGCTGAGAGAGTTTATGTCATTGATGCGCCTTTGTTTAAAGATTATCTAAATGACTCATATGTTGGTGCTCTGGAACAACTGGACAAGGAAATAATGCCTGAGACCTTACTTCTAGGCCATACATCGTTAGGTAGGGATGTAGCACCAAGGTTGGCTTTCAGATTAGACACTGGTGTCACTTTAGATTGTATTGATCTTTCCATCGACGCAGAAACCAAACTTGTTGAGAAAACTAAACCGGTTTACGGGGGGAATGCTATAGCTAAATATATTTGTGAAGAGGGTCGTCCCCAGATGGCCACGGTTAGAGCCAAAGCTGTCTCTCCTTTAGGACGAGATGCTTCTCGAAGTGGTGAAATCGTCGCCTTTGATCCAGGATTAGACGAGGTTGCTATGAGAGGCAAAGTGGTAGGCAGAGTAAAGGAGGAAGTAGCCGGCGTGAAGCTTGAAGATGCAGATGTTGTCATTTGTGGTGGTAGAGGGCTGGTTGGTCCTGAACCTTTCGAGAAACTGCATGAACTGGCAGGAATTCTAAATGGTGCTGTTGGTGCTACAAGGCATCCTTGCGATGCTGGATGGTGTCCTTACCATTACCAGATTGGGCTTACCGGTAAGCTTATTTCTCCCTCTCTTTATATTGGGATAGCTCTCTCCGGCAGTAGTCAGCACCAAGCAGGCATGTCAGGCTCTAAAATTATTGTCGCCATAAATAATGATCCCGAGGCTAATATATTTGGTATTGCTCACTATGGTGTCGTCGCTGACTACCAAAAAGTATTGCCATCTTTTATAGAGAAGTGCGGGGAGCTTTCCTCTAAAAAAGGTCCTGATATTGGCATAGAAATTCAAAAAGAAGGGAGGAGCCAAAATGAGTGAATATCCCGAATATGAGGTTAGTGATGTTTACGAGGGATTGAAAGATATCGTATCTGCAGACTACATTTCAACGAGTATATATGAGAGGTTAAACAACGCCGTAGATTGTCGTACAGTGGACTTGAAAAGAGCGCAATTACCTTACGTAGTTGTAAGGCCTGGTTCCACTCAGGAAGTAAGCGACTTAATGGAATATGCCAATTCCAAAAAAATTCCTGTGTTCGTCAGAGGCTCAGGGACTAGCCTTTCTGGGGCTTCCAGCTATCGTCATAAAGGCATCGTATTGAATACTAGCAGGCTGACTCATTTCAATATGGTGGAAAAAAGCTGCTTCGTAGAAATGGGGCCAGGTCACTGTGCCCAATATATTCAAGAGCAATTAGAAAAAGAGGGCTATTTTCTTCCGATGCATCCGGGGAGTATGAAAGTCGCTTCGATAGGGGGAATCATATGCAACAATACAAGCGCGCATTGTGTGGATGCCTGTATAGGTAAACCGGGGGATTACATATTAGGCTTGCAGGTGGTGCTACCTACTGGCGAGGTTCTGGAGACAGGAACAAAAAGCCTCAGGAGACCTGCGGGCATAGATTTAACTCGACTTTTTGTAGGTGGGGATGGATTATTCGGAGTTATCACAAGCATTAGGCTGAGACTGGTGCCTAGTTTTAGAAATGCTTATGGTATAGCTTTTTTTGATGATGCAATAGGGGCAGTTAGAGCAGTGCAAAGAATGTACACGGAAAAAGTACCCCCACCCCTCTTTCTCGAGTTTCTAGACGAATGGGCTGCCAAAGTCGGTTTCAAGGCACAGGGATTAGAGCCTCCCCATCGTGGAGCAGTCATAATCTTTCAATTCATTGGTCAAACAGAGGAAGAGGCTTGTGCTAAGCGGGATCGGTTTCTCGAGGTTACTCGACAGGAAAAGGCTACCGAAGCTAAACCAATTGATGACCTAGACTATTGGAACAAGGTTTGGACAGCAAGGTCGTCAGTGGGGCCATTGGCTGCTCAGGCGGAAGGAGGGCGTGGGCTCAGTGGCGAAATCGTATCAACCGTGGAAGGTCTCGAGGATTGTTATAAAGACTGCCTAGAAATGGGCGACGATATGCCCACTTTAAACACATTGAGCAGAAAATATGTTTATGGTCATCTGGGAGCATTAAGCTTCCACCCAGCCTTTATTACACCTGGAGATTGGTCAGATGAAGTAAAGGCGAAGGTTGTAAACGAGGTGTTCTTAAAGGAGGCTAGACTAAATATAAAATATGAAACATGTGGTGGTGAGTGGGGTCAAGCTGCGAGGAGAGTTCCCTTTTATCGTAAACGATATGGTGAGAAGAGCTTCCAATTAATAAAGGGAATAAAGAGAGTCTTCGATCCTAATAATATCTTAAACCCCGATGCTTGGTTAGAGGAATAAGTAGCGCAATAACTAGGAAGGAAGTTTATAGATGGAACAGCCTAAGGAAAGATTAAGAAAAGATATTTTAAGCATAGTAGGGCTGTGTAATAATTGCCGGTTTTGTTTATCAAGTTGCCCTCTGTTTGAAATTACCAAAGATAATGTAGCCGGTGGAGGTTCAGGCATAATCCAGTCTCTGTATTGGGCTGTGAAATGGGGAGAGACGGATAAGCAGACATTGGCTGAGCTGAGGGATATCCTATATCCCTGTACCACATGCAAAAATTGTGAGCTAGTTTGTAGACGGCTAAGTACCGGGGTGAAGCTGATAGACGCTATTGAAAAGGGGAGGCAGCTATTAATTGAAGAAATGGTGGGCCCTATGCCTGGTCAAAAGGCAGCACTCGAATTTTCACAGAGGTATGGAAACCCTTATGGAATGTTACCAGTGGAAAGACAAGATTGGATGAAAAGCTTGGGTGCCCCCAGCTTCTCCGGAAATGAATTTGAGACATTGTTTTATGTAGGGTGTACAGCACCTCATAACCCCCTTGTTGGGAAAATCGCTAAGTCAATCGTCCAATTACTGAAAGAAACACAAGTTCGATTCGGCATATTGGAGGATGAGGTGTGCTGCGGTTGTCCTTCTTTAAGAATGGGCGAGGAGTTATTGTTTGAAGATCTTCGCCAAAAAAACTTGGACCAGTTTAAGTCTCTAGGTGTCAAGCATATTATAACCCTTTCTCCTCACTGTTTTGACACTTTCATGAATGAGTATCCCAAGGAGGCAACAGAGGGCATCAAAATACAACACTATAGCCAGTTTTTGGCCGATTTAATCGACCAGGGCAAGTTGGTTCCCAAGAATAAGATTGAGAAAAAGGTGACATATCATGATTCTTGCTATTTGGGTAGACGAAACGATATTTATGATGTGCCAAGGAAGGTTTTAAATAGCATTCCAGGAGTAAAGTTGGTTGAATTTAGAAGATGTAGGGAGAACGGTCTCTGCTGTGGCGGTGGTGGCGGTCGTATGTGGTCAGATTTTAAAGCAGAACAAGACCGCTTGGCTAATATACGTGTTAGGGAAGCCCTTGAGGTTGGTGTTGAGATAATAGTGACAGCCTGTCCTTTCTGCCTCATCAATATAGAGGATGGCATTAAATCAGTTAATGTTGAGGATTCATTGAAAGTAAGGGACCTCGCGGAACTTGTAGCGGAAGCTGTTGACTAAAAAGAAGGGGGCGAAAGAAGAAAGTGAGTTGATATGTGTCTATCGCAAACACGGAAAGAAAATCAAGATGTTGGCAAAATGTTGGCAAGAGACCCCGACTCAGATAGAGCCAGCGGTCGGATTCGAACCGACGACCGGCGGTTTACGAATTCTAAGCCAGATGTGCACCTAGTGCCATCAGATAGCATAACGCCTCGTCTAGTTCCGACGCCAAACCAGAATTTGTATCTGGGGTGTCACACTGTGCTGGGGGGTGCTAAACAGTTTGTCGGCAAAATGTCGGCAAAAAGTAATTGGCATAAGTGACCTGCCAGTGGCACTTTCCATAAGCTTTACCTTTAGAGCAATCCCTCTTCCTTTAATTTCCGAACTGCTCTCATAGCCTCATCAAAAGTAAGCAGCATTTCGCTGACATTTTTAGCCGTCCTTATCCTACCGTCATCGACAAACCATACCCTACCTTCTGCCTGTCTTTTGATTCTTTCCTTCTCGTCTTCCTTTCTCTTGATCACGCCGCGGTAGTCCAATTTGTCATATCCCCTATTAGTAAGACACCATCGCCCTGTTGTAACTTGCTGAATAAACCCCTCCTTCCTCAACTGGCATAATCGGCAGCGGGCACTGCTGTATGTGTACTCGAATTGCTCCATCAAGTCGTGGGAGCTAATTACTTGTCTATCATAGATAAATTCTAGCACGTCAATCTTCTTGGCCTTGACTGGCTGCCAACCTCGATGTCGGTCATAATGCATTTGTTGGTGGTTAACCATAAACACCCCACTAAACGCCTTTAATCGCCTTAGATTGCTTGCTTAGCCATATTATAGTATCTGGCTGCTGAGGTTGAAAGCGGAAAGGTTATTCCCGAAGGAATGTTTGTCGAAACTAATTTTCGGTGAGCCAAAAGAGGGGCGTTAACGTGGGAGAGGTTCCCGGATGGTGGAATAAGCCGCCCTTAACCTGTCACTAATCGCAAAGACCAATTGTGTATGGTTTAAGCATATCTATTAATTTTTCTATCTGCGAGTCTTTTATCTTCAAGGCATAATTATATGTCAAGTGACTAGTAATAAAGAAAATGCTCAAGACAAAGGACTTCGTTCAGACGGCCGGCATTAGCAAAAACAAGCCAAAGTATATTATGGTAGCCAGACAAGCCTAGCTGATAAAGAAAAGGAGAGGCAAAGTCTATTCTTCTCGGAAGTGATAGCCACTTAGGACAAATAGCCTCATATCTAGATGGAACAATTTGCCAGCTTGAACCTCAGATTCCGTGGGCAAGGAGAGGGGAATAACAATTCGATTGTTTGTGTTTCTTTTGGCTGGCTAATATTGTTACGGTCTCAGCCAGTTTACATCACCTTTGTGTTCCCTTCACTCGACATATGACCCGGTGAAAGGAATGTCGCTCAGAGGTTCTAGCTTACCCTTCATACTCAAGAAGGGAGGTAAATAAAAATGCAAGCATACTGTGTTAAGTGCGTAGCTGGGCTAGCCCATGGCTCTCAGTTGCAAACAGTTTGATTTCTCCGACATTGCACGAGATTTGGCAGTCTATGATTTTTCGCTTCTTTTAAGACCACTCGAGACTACGATAGTGAATATCCAGCGTTTGGAGGGATTGCTAGATTGTTGATATTATTCTAGTCAGTGATCTGTCTGTATGATATAATGTTGCTCTAATCTCTATAACGGTGCTGCTGAGTAATATTGCGTTACCTATAGCGACAAGGTGAATCTGCGTACATTTAAGTACATACTACCATCACCCGAAAAATGTCGGAGAGAATAGCTCTCTCCTGTCACCCAGACTTAAAGACTACGTAAGGAGTAAAGCCTTGCACCGCAGCTGAAGCAGCTGTAATCTTGTCTAGGAGCTAACAAAGTGAATACGAGCAGGCTTTCCCCAAAGCTCCTTGCTGGCATAATGCTAGTCCTGATCTTCGGCACCGCGTTATGCCTTCGAATTTGCCTCCCCTATGACCAAGTCTTCAGCGGTGACTGGATAAAGTTCACCGAGGTTGATGCCTACTACCACATGCGCCTAGTGGATAATCTTGTCCACAATTTCCCTCACCTAATCAGCTTTGACCCCTACCTCATCTACCCTGGTGGTGGCGGGGTTGGTAGCATTCACTTCTTTGATTGGCTCCTTGCCAGCCTTATCTGGGTGATTGGCCTGGGTTCACCAACCTGGCACACTGTTGATGTGGTCGGTGTCTATTTCCCGGCAGTTCTGGGTGCCCTAACCGTTATCCCCGTTTATTTCATGGGCAAAGAGCTCTTTGGCCACTGGGCTGGTGTGCTCTCGGCTGGTCTAATCGCCCTGCTGCCCGGTGAATTTCTGCGTCGGTCAATACTCGGCTTCACCGACCACCATGTTGCCGAGACACTGCTCACTACTGTAACCATCCTGTTCCTGATTCTGGCTATCAAAGCAGCCAGACAAAGACAATTAACCTTCAGTCACCTCAAGCGCCGAGACTGGGCGATGATTACCAATCCGATCATTTATAGCCTGCTTGCCAGCATTTTCCTGGGAATCTACCTCCTCACCTGGGCAGGAGCACTGCTCTTTGTCTTCATCATCTCCATCTACTTTATAATTCAGTTCATCATTGACCACCTAAAGCACAAATCCACTGACTATCTATGCCTGGTTGGTGTTATCCTTTTCTTTATTGCCCTGCTCATGTTTCTGCCAGTTTCCCGAGGGATGCTTTACCTGGTTTCCCTGGTCGTCGCTTTATTTGTCCCACTGGTCTTGAGCGGGGTCTCCTGGCTGATGACACGCCGGGAGATAAAGCCAGCCTACTACCCACTGACCCTGGCTGGGCTTGGGCTGGCTGGACTAGGCATCTTTTACGCTATTGCCCCATCCCTCCTCAGCTCAATGCTAGGCAAATTCGCTATCTTCACCCCTAGCGGTGCTTATCTCACCGTCCTTGAAATGCAGCCTCTCCTCTTCCCCCATGGCAACCTGTCGCTTTCAGTTGCCTGGGGCAATTTTACCACTGGCTCTTTCCTTAGCCTCATCTCCCTCGGTATCTTAGTCTACCTGATTATTAAGCAAGGCAGTGCCGAAAAAAGCCTTCTGGTAGTGTGGACCCTGGTAATACTGGCAGTTACTCTGGGGCAGCGCCGCTTCGCCTACTACCTTGCCGTCAATGTGGCTCTGCTTACTGGCTACTTCTCCTGGCAGATCCTCAGCTTAGCCGGTTTCAAAGAATGGGTAGCCAAGCCGGTGGCATCACCAGAAAGGGTGCAAAAGAAAAAAGTCAAGCCGAAAAGAAGGCAGGAGGCAGGCTTCCACCTCACGATCAGTCACATAACTATGGCTTTAGCCGTGATAGGTATCTTCTTCGTTGTCTTCTTCCCCAATATTGGTCCGGCAATAACCGTTGCCAAGCAGGCACCCTTTACCCCCAGTGACGCCTGGTGCAGCTCGCTCTCCTGGCTGAAGGAAAATACCCCTGACCCTTTTGGCAACCCTGATTTCTATTATGAGCTCCACGAATCACCATTCCAGTATCCTGAATCTGCCTACGGTGTAATGGCTTGGTGGGATTATGGCTACTGGATTACCCGCATTGCCCACCGCCTGCCAAATGCCAATCCTGGTCAAGGCGGCGCGCCTAGTGCAGCTCGCCTCTTTTTGTCTCAGAATGAAGAGATAGCCAATGAAACCATACAAAGATTGGGCTCATCATACATAATTATTGACTACGACACAGCTGTAGTTTCGTTTGTTAGGGGTGTAGTTAGGGGCAAATTCCATGCCGTAGCAATGTGGTCTGGCAGCAGTTATGAGGAGTTTTTTGATGTTTACTACCTGCCACAGGAAAACCAGCTGATGCCGGTAATGCTTTTCTACCCTGAATACTACCGCGCATTAGTTGTCAGGCTGTATAACTTTGACGGCAAAGCGGTAACTCCTGAAGACTCGATAGTGATTTCCTATCAGCAAAAGGTGAGCCGGGAAGGTAAGCCCTATAAGGAAATAACCAGCGCAGAACAATTTGACAGCTACGAAGAGGCAGAAGCCTATGTCTCAGGCCAGAAGTCAGCCAACTACAGAATAGTCGGTAATGACCCATTGATTAGCCCGGTACCGCTAGAAGAACTGAAACATTACAAGCTGATTCATAGCTCCGATGGCCAGGTAAGGCACCCGGAGTTAGGGATGCTCCCTGAAGTAAAAATCTTTGAGTATGTTGGGGTTCAGTAAGAGGCGCCTATAGAAATGAACGAAAATGACTAATGTCGCTGGTGGCACTTGTTTTATTGAGTCCCATTTAGCTGGCGGGCTTGCAAGTTGAGGTTGCCATAGGCTAATTCTTAGCTACGCTCAAACTAAAGCTCAGTGCCACCGTCTAAATGTCACGTACTCTTTCCTAGTGAGCAAAGCTATCATTAGCCTATAACCAAGGAAAAAAGCTGCGCCAGGATAGCGCGTAGGCCATTGGATGGGAAAGGGTAATAACGGCAGTGAGCACAATAACCTGGAGTCAGGGGGTATCGTGCCACTGTTAATACTGATTCTCTATAAACAATAGTTGTATTTGCGTTGCTCCTAGGTCTAAGGTATAATTCAGCCAAATTGTAGAGGCAACATAAAGAAATTCACCTGATGAATTACCAGAGAAGACGACCAATGAAAGGCAAAAGAGTAGCTATCACTGGTGGAGCTGGGTTTATCGGCTCCCACTTGGCTGATGAATTGGCCACCAGTAACAGCGTCATTATCATTGACGACCTCTCCACAGGAAAGAAGGAAAATATTGCCCGCCTGATTGAGAAAGACAATGTAACATTCACCCAGGGCAGTATCTTAGACCTTAGCCTGCTTCAAAAGCTCTTTCAGGGCGTTGACTATGTCTTCCATCTAGCAGCTCTTGCCAGAGTTCCTCGTAGTATAGAAGACCCCTTAATTACCAATGAGGTAAATATAAAAGGAACCCTGAGTGTGTTATTGGCGGCCAGAGACAATAGGGTAAGAAAAGTCATTTATGCTTCCTCCTCTTCGATATACGGTGATAGCCCCACACTGCCTCAGAGGGAAGACATGTCTCCCAGCCCTCAATCCCCTTACGCCCTGACCAAATTAGCCGGTGAATACTACTGCAACATCTTCTGCCAAATCTACGGGCTGTCCACAGTTTACCTCAGATACTTTAACGTCTATGGCTCAAGGCAGGATCCTCAGTCACAGTATGCCACCGTCATCCCTGCCTTCATAGGAAGGATTTCCCAGAATTTGCCGCCCATTATATTTGGCGATGGCGAGCAGAGTAGGGACTTCACTTTCATTGAAGATGTGGTTCAAGCAAGCATCCTTGCCGCAGAGACCAATGCAGCGGGTGCATATAATATTGGGGGTGGCAAGAGTATCACTATAAACCGGCTAGCCGAAATTATTCTCAACCTTATGCAACGTGACTTAGAGCCGGTTTATGAAAAACCCCGGCCCGGCGACCCAAAGCATACGTTAGCAGACATTTCCGAAGCTAAAGGCTTTGGTTATGAGCCGAAATGGGCTTTAGAGGATGGATTGAGGAGAACCATCAAGGAGTTTAGGCAATGAAAATTGATTTAGACGAGGCGATAGTTTGTGTTCTCGGCTTAGGTTATGTAGGCTTACCCTTGGTACAAGCCTTCTCCAGAAGTTTAGAGGTGATCGGCTTTGACATTGATGGTAACAAGGTAAGGAAGTTAAGCCAGAGCAATACCAATCAAAACCTCACTTTCACTGCTGATCCTAGACAGCTAAAACAGGCGGATTTTGTCATTATAGCCGTCCCGACCCCCGTAACTAAGACAAAAGAGCCGGATTTATCCTATGTGAAAACGGCTGCCGAAATCACGAAGGTGGTGATGTGCCCGGCAAAAGTTGAGACAAGACACAACACTGTCTTCGTGGCCCCATCCTGCCCTCTCTAGTTACCAGCGTGTGCTTCTCCATTCTAAACTAACATATCGAAGCTGTGGCTATACTTTCATAGATCTCAATGTAGCTGCCAATAACCCTCTCCCAGTTGAATTTTTCTTCTACGGTTTGCCTCGCCCTGGAACCAATCTTCTGCCTCAGGTCGGGACTGTCCATCAGATTCAAAAGACATTCTAGATAATGTTCATCGGTTTCGGCAATATACCCATTGTCTCCGCTATCAATTATCTCTGATACAGCGCCGACACTACTGGTGATTACAGGTAGCCCACAAGCCATCGCTTCTAAGATTACATTTGGAAAGTTGTCATGGAAGGAATAGTATAAAAAAATATCGCTGGCAGCTAGGGCTGGCCTAGGGTCTGACAAGAATCCGGTAAACCTAACGTTTACTCTGGTTCCACCAATTTGATGCTTAATCGTCCCTAGATATGGTCCGCCGCCGATAATCGTATAGTTGAAACGGTGACTTTGAATTTTATTTAAAATGCCAATGACACTCAGTAATCCCTTCACCTTATCCGGAAAGTAAAAATTTGTTATGGTGATCAGATTTAGCTCATCTCTGGCTCCATGCTGGGCAAGCTTAAATCCTTCTGGGACGACAGCGTTAGGAATTACAATAGCCTTTCCGAGGTCTAGCTTTTGTTTGAGATACTGGCTTGGGACTGTAATGACATCAGCTTGAGTTATCGTTTTCGGAACAAACCTATTCAATATACTTCGCTCAATAGTGTAATCACCGCGTATAGTAAGCACCATAGGCTTTCGCCATAGTTTAAAAGGAAATGGCACTGTCGTATGGACGATATCGACATCTTGGCGTAAGCACGATTTTGACAAGGCAAACAGAGTATGGATATGCTTCGCTTCAACCCGGGCGTTATTAAGCATGTAAACTAAGTCTTTGCCCCATTTAAAGGGACCACCGAAACGAGCCGTAAGGATGTTTACTTTCATCTACCCCCACCATTTTTCGCCTTATTAAAACATTCTTCGTACATTCTTTTAGCCTCATTTATGGCAGCCTGTAAAGTTAAAATATTTCGTAACTGCTGATTCTCCGTTAAATAAAATTTCCCCAAATAACGTTCGACGAAGAATAAATATCTTATTTCAGGACCCCTATGCTCAACCATAGCCATCATTTGTCTAAGTAATTTCTCATCATACCAATTAAAGCCAACAATGCCACACATCTCTACCTTCCCACCAGCTATCTGATAAAACCACTGACTGAGCCACAGTCATAGACTTTAGAAAACCCCTGCTCGGTAAGCACCTGCCGGGGGTCATAATTCAGCTTGTAAATAGTCCCGGCACCGGTTCCAATTGGATGGGCGACAACTTCCTCTCTGATGAGAAGCATATAACAAGAGCAATGGCTGAAATCTTTGGCTAAGAGGCAGTGTGATATAGATTCCAGCCTGTTTCCTAATCTAGCAGATAACTTAGGCATGTAGAAACCATCTCTATTGTAATAGCTGTCAACACCTATAATTCCATCATAATTGGCTGAGATGGTATTAAGAGTCTGGAGTTCAGATGTGGTAAAGGCATAGCGGACAAGCTGGTTCTGGGAGAAGGTGTGATTATCCATGTTGGATGGCAGCCCCATAATCATAAGGAAGGTCACAAGGAAGACCGAAATTACTATCAGGACGGCTTTCAAGTATGTTTTTCTAAATAGCCCGGATAAGAGCGAGAACGCCACAGCCAGCGGGATAGATAGCAAAATCTGCGCCATGTACCACCACCTATGTTCAATAACTGAACGCCCAGTTAGCATGGGGAAATAGCCAATGCCCAGAATCAATACCCCGGCTATTGCTATAAAAAAAGCATAAGGATTGCCAAACCTCCTGGAAAGCATATAAAAGCAGCCGATGAATGATACAGCGAAAAATAGAAACATGCCCAAGCCATTAAATAAGAGTTCAAATGGTGCACCTGATAACGTTTCCCAAGCTGGCGGCGTAACCTCTGGTGGCGTAACCTCTGGTGGCGTAACCTCAGGTGGGGTTACCTCCGGTGGGGCAACCTCTGGCGGGGTTACCTCTGGCGGGCAAACCTCAGGTGGGGCAACCTCTGGCGGTGCGGTGCCTGGTGCATAGGTAAGCCCCACACTAGGTTCGAAACCGCGTCCTGTGAGCATAGCTAAAGTGCCCATATGTCCTGTACCAAAAGTCCACCAGCTAAGCATAGCAACAGTAAACAGAAGAGCTACAGCTAAGACGGGAAGCGTGGCTAATCTTTCTTTAAAGAACTTATTATGAACTACAAAGCCTAGCCAGAGAGTGAAAAGCAATATGACTAGCCAGAGCGCAGCTATAGCATGAGTCAAAATCAAAGCCGCCGTGAGAAGCCCGCAAAGAGGGACGACCACAGTGACCTTCTCTTTATGGAACTTGAATAATAGATAGAGGATGATAACTACAAAAATAGCTCCCAGCGTGTTGGGTATAGTCCAATAGCCGAAAAAAATATGCCAGTTGGCTACTACCAGCAATAGGGCAGCTAGCATCCCAATCCTAGCACTAAGCACGAGCCTGCCTATGAGGAAGATAAATAGTACGTCACAAACTACCTGCAACAAAGAAATAGAAAGCATAGTAGCCATTTTGTAACTCAGTGCGGTTATTAATGAAGTTGCACCGACAGCAAGATGGAAGACTGGCAAACCTCCGTAAACACCCCCTGCACGTGCTTTCTCTAGCATATCCAATGTGATGCGCTGATGAGTCCAAGGGTCAAGTCCGACAATGCTTGGGAATAGAATAAGCACTGACCATTCCAAACTTAAGCCAATAAGGATTATTTCAAATAAGGTAAAAGGTACGGCTGAGTTTTTGGAAGGCAGGAATAATATTTTGGCTGCCAAAATGGCACTCATAGCGGCTATTGAGATGAAGTATCCCAGAGGTCTTACATAAACTTCAGGTCTGAAAGCTAAAGACCACAAGCTATAAGTAAAAAGGGCAAAGAATACGATGTCTGAAAGCAATAGGATAGACGGTGAAGCCTGTAAATCTAGGATGGAGGAGATAGGCGATAGCTTGTGGCGATGCTTCAATACTAGATAAGTGACGCAAGCCAGAAAACAAAAGATGCCACTCACCATATATATAAGGCGTCCTATATGTATTTGAAGATAGGCGATTAGAATAAGGGAGAAAATAGCACCAGCCAAAGCTAGAATGCTATCTAGGTTGTCTCTGATGAAGGGTAACACTTTGCTTTCTGAACTCACAATATCTCCTGATAAACCTCCATAGTCTTCATTACTGCATCTTCCCACGAATAATTGTTAACAATTTTTAGTCTAGCTGCTTCGCTGAATTTCCTGGCTAGGTTTTCCTGTGCCGCTTGCTTATTTCCGGCTAGTAAAGATACTGCCTCAGCTATCTGTCCGGGCTCTCGTTCTTTGATTAGCAAACCTGTCTTTCCATTTTCAACAATTTCTCTTGTGCCACCAACATCCGTGGCTACTATAGGTACTCCTATTGCTCCTGCCTCCAGGACTGAAGTAGGTAATCCTTCTGAATACGAAGGGTTAACAAAAACATCTGTCACGCTCAGGATTTCGGTAATCTGCTCTCGGGTTTTTTGTCCCAGAAAATTGATATCTTTACTCCAGCCGGTCTCCATAGTTAGCTCCTCTAATTGGCGCCTATAAGGGCCGTCTCCAACAATTAAGAGCTTTACATTTGGAATCGTCTCTTTTATCATCGGGAAAGCGGAAATCAAATCCTGTACACCTTTGGCATAAATCAAGCGGCCAACAAATGTTATCACTATTGCACCATTTAGCCCTAGACTCTTCGCCAGGTCTGTCTCCACCTTTCTAAAAACATCTGTATCAACCCCATTAGGAATAACAATAGTATCCTCGGCCCCTAGGTGTTTCAGGAAGTCACGGGCTGCTTCCGAAATTCCTATGTTCCTCGAGGCAGATTTTATTATTAAGGAACCAATTGTGTGATCATATATCTCACCAATGGCTTCAATAAGCTTATTTGATAGTATACTATGTCTCGCGCCATGCTCCGTATGAACCAATGCTGTTCTTTTTATCTTGGCAAAAATGAGCCCCAGTAGCGAGGTAGAGAAAAATCTTGTGTGAGTATTTACTAAATCAAATCTCTTTCTGGAAAGTTTGAATAAAATTTTGAAGGTTGCGGCTATCGGTTTTGGAATTGGGTATGTGCCACCTAAGATGTCCCAAGAGGGCAGCCTATAAATGCGTATTCCATCCACCTCTTCGTTAACCGATGCCCCCTCTGTGCTACAGGTAATAACATCTATCTCATATCCCTTTTCTATTAATCGCCTTGATAACTCATAAATGACTTTTTCATATCCTCCTAAACAAGGATAAAAATGAGCGGCAAAAATTAATATTCGCTTCGTGCCCATGTTCTACCTCAGGCATCCAAGGCTTCTCATCCTAGCTCTGCTACGTTAGCCTTTCCGGCCTGCCAGTATATTTAGTACGATCCCGGTGAATATGGTAAATATGCCAATAGTGAGAAAAAGCACTGACGTCAGGGCGGTACCAATGGGTACCACCCCTCCCATGGAAAAGATGTGCACCACCCTCGCAACGGCGGTAGCACCAAATGCTACCAAGACAGTCCCGGTCACCCCGAAGAACATGGGCGGCCTCCTCTCTGAAATCATGGTAATTATCGAGGCAAGGACCCCCAGCCCATGAGCCACCGGGATTAGGGTTGAGCCGCCTTTGGTGTAGATAGCTGAGATAGGGACCTTGGCTATCTTAAGGTTTTTCTCTACGGCTGCGGCTATCATCTCTGTCTCAATAGCAAACACATTCTCCTCCGCCTTAAGCTCGGCTATGGCCTTTGGGGACAGAGCTCTGAATGGCAATAACCAGAAGACAAATTATTGTTTCTATCATCCTACTCTATCACATCTACCCAGAGGTGAAGTCTTGTATAAGCCTTATTCTGGCCCTGCTTATATAATAAGAATTCTACCTTTTGATTATCCCCCGTCCTGTTCAGGGTAAAACCTACTAACCCTTCCCACTTTCCATTGTACTCA
>DAOWJC010000094.1 GCA_030640595.1 Dehalococcoidia bacterium
GCTATCATCCTCTATATCCCCCTGGCTGCGTGGCTAGTATATGCTATTACCGTTCAGACTATAAAGAAAGACTGGTTATATAGCTCTCTAATGCTGCTTCCGGTGCCCATTATCATCGGTTGGTTTATAGCTGTGCATTTGGAGGGTAGATTCCCTGAGTTTAGTATAGAGCGCCTTTATGATTATGCGCCCCGGATTGGGCTCAGCTTTTTAGTTTTAGCGGCAGCGGTGGCTACATTCATTCGTTTGAGAAAGCGCTGGTTGAGGGTAGCAATACTAATTATATCAGGACTTCTAACCTTGACCCTGGTCGCCGGCTATGCTTGGAGTCAGCTTGGTCTCCACACCTTTTTAGTTCTAATAGTACTGATGTTGAGTATTTTCTTAATTCCAGCATTGCTGGAGAGAAGGATAAGGCACACAGGTCCCGTAGTTGAAAGCGAGGCTAAATAGTGACGCCAAAGGTAGCTATTGTAACTGATAGCTTAGCTTGTCTCACCAAGGAATTAGTAGGGCGGTATGGGATTACGGTTGTGCCCCTTAGCTTCTACTTTGGGGACAAGGCCTATAAAGATTGGGTGGATATAACCCCATCTGAGGCCTATGAGTTATTTTTAAAGGATCCTGAGTCTTGGTATTCATCTGCACCCTCGCCTATGGACTTCCTTGAAGCCTATCGCCAAGTAAGCAATCGAACCAAAAATATCCTTTGTGTTACTATCTCATCTAAACTCAGCACAACCTATGATGTTGCCCAAGTAGCCAAAGGGCAAGCTGAGGCGGAGCTTCCCCACATCTCCATAGAGGTATTGGACTCCCGGACGACTACCGCTGCCGAAGGCTTTGTTGCCTTAGCCGCAGCTCAAGCCGCGGCCGAGGGAAAGAACCTGGCTGAGGTGACTAAAGCCGCCGAGGAGATGAGAGAAAGGGTCACCTTCCTTGCCCTTTTAGATACTGTTCGCTATGTTTACCGCTCAGGGCGCATACCTAAGGTGGTAGCCCGAGCTGGCTCCGTACTTAATATCAGACCAATATTTACCATTTCCTCAGGAGTGGTGCGTACTGTTGGCATAGTGAGGAGCAAGGAGCACGGTGTAGAGCGCCTGCTTAAGATAATGAGAGGTAAAGTGGGGCAAAATCCAGTGCATGTTGCCGTGATGCACGCCTATGCCCGGGATGAAGCCAAAAGGCTAAAGAAGCGAGTATCATCTGAATTCAATTGCGCCGAGCTCTGGCTTACTGAGTTTAGCCCACTAATGGGCTATACTTGTGGCACAGGAACCCTGGGACTTGCTTTCTATAAGGAGGGTTGATAGTGGTCAATGAGATTATAGCTGTGGTTCTCGGCTATCTCCTGGGCTCTATTCCTTCAGCCTATATTGCCACTCGGATAGCCACCGGTAAAGATATTCGCCAGTTGGGCGGTGGTAATGTAGGCGGTTTGAACACCCTTCGGGAGGTAGGGGCTAAACCGGCTCTGGCAGTGGGCATTGTTGACCTGGGTAAGGGGGCAGCAGCAGTTGCAATAGCCTACTGGCTACTGGATGCGCCCCAGCTATTTGTTATGCTCACTGGATTAGCTGCGGCGATTGGTCATATGTGGATGGTCTTCCTGAAATTCAGCGGGGGCAAAGGCATGTTGACTACCTTTGGTGCCATAGCTGTCCTGATGCCAGTCTATGGATATTGGTATGGATTTCTAATCTTCCTGGCTGTAATCATTGTCCCCTTCGTAATTACCCGTAATATAGCCCTGGCTATGGGTATTGGTATCCTGTTTCTACCTCTTATCGTCTGGCTGATAACGCAATCAGAATTGGCTACTACCCTGGCCATCACCATCGGGGTATTAATCGCCATAAAATTTTTGCCAACAGCTAGGGCGGCTTGGGCTAAGGCAGAGACTAGAAAGGACTTTATCTTTGGCGACAGGCGCCAGGATAAGAGATACTAACGGTTGAACCCCGCCTTAACGAAAAAATGGCTCTGCCGCTTTTGCTCTTATAATCCTGACTTTGCTTGGAAACTCTAAGGAGAAATTAGATTTTCATGGCTAATAAGGTGGCTATTGTTACTGATACTACTGCCTGCATTCCCCGAGAGCAGGTAGAACAGTATGCAATTGAACTGGTGCCGATAGATGTTATCTTTGGCGACAAGGTTTATCGGGATGGGATAGACATAACTCCTGCCGAGTTTTATGCCCTGCTTAAGCAGGCAGATACGCTCCCCACCACTTCAGGCTCCTTACCCGGTCCCTTCGTTGAGGCTTATCGTAAAGCGAGTCAAAGGGCATCCAGCATTCTGTGTATTACCATATCAACTAAGTTCAGCGGGATGTTCAACTCAGCACAACTAGCCATAGAGATGACTAAGGAGGATTTGACTGGTGTGGTCATAGAGGTACTTGAGTGTACTACTGCAGCGGTAGGGCAGGGGCTTGTTGTCCTGGCAGCAGCCAAAGCGGCAGCTTCGGGAAAGAGCTTAGCCGAGGTAGTTGATACCGCCAGGAGCGTGATGCAACGGGTGAATCTATTTGCCACTCTGGATACCCTTCACTATTTAGTCAAAGGGGGGCGTGTGCCCAAAGCAGCTGCCCTGGCTAGTTCGCTACTTAAGATTAAGCCTATTTTCACTGTTAGCGATGGCGAGGCTCATCCAGTCACAAATGTCAGGACAAATCCCGGTGCGATGAAACGCCTACTAAAGATAATGGGGCAGAAAGTAGTTAAGGGGCAACCACTCCATGTAGCGGTGATGCACGCTGATGCTCTAGATAGGGCAATAGCCTTCAGAAACCAGATTTCTTCCCGGTTTGATTGTGCCGAGCTATTTATTACTGAATTTACCCCGGTAATGGGGGTTCACACCGGACCGGGGGTAATTGGCGTTGCTTTTTATAGTGGCGATTAGAGATTTAGTAACCCTACCCCCTTTCCACTTGATACGGGGAAGACAATTTCTCAAGGCTAAACTCAATGCTATTTTAAAATTATTTTCCAGATACCTAGCGAAATAGGGAAAAACACTCTATAATGAAGGGGTGGAACATACCCAACTTATTTCCGACGTGCAGCGACTGACTGAGAGCGTGGGGGAGCTTCCTGAGCCATTGGCGGAGCCTACTTTTATTGTCGTTAGTGGCTTACCTGGAACAGGGAAAACCTACTTCTGTAATAAATTGGCTGAGAGACTACCGTTTGTTATCTTGGAAAGTGATGCCTTGCGCAAGGCACTTTTCTCACCACCAAGCTATAACCCAACGGAGAGTTCACACCTTTTCCGGGCTATCCACCATCTCATTGAGAGATTTCTGAAAAAGGGAATCCCCCTTATTTTAGATGCGACAAATCTATCCGAGCAACACCGTGAATATCTTTATAGTATTGCCGACCGTTTAGATGTCAAGTTAATCCTGGTGCGTGTTGAGGCGCCACCCCAGGTAGTGTATGAACGGCTTAAGACCCGGCAGGAAAATTCGGGGAATAAATCAGATGCCGAGTGGGCAGTATACCAGAGGATGAAGCCCTCGGTCCAGAAAATCCGCCGTAACCACTTCGCGGTGGATACTTCCCAAGATATTACCCCGGTCCTGGATAAAATTGTTCGTGAGGCGAGGCGTTAGCGTTTATAGGCTGATAAACAACTTCTTAACTATTAGTAGGTGAAAGGAGATTTGAGGTGGAGATTAGAGCAGTAGCTGGTGATATTACCAAGATTAAAGCCGGCGCCATCGTAGTGAACCTTTTTGAGGGGATGGAACGCCTTGATGGCGATATAGCTAATATAGATAAGGCTTTGGACGGGGCTATCTCTCAGCTCATTAGCCAGGGTGAGATTAAGGGTAAACTTAATGAGGTTACTATTGTTCATAGTCTGGGTAAGCTTCCAGCAACCAGGGTGGTAGTTGCCGGGCTGGGCAAGCAACAGGAGCTAACCCAGGACAGGGTTCGGGGGGTTATGGCTGAGACCTGCCGACTTTTGCAGCAGAAGGGTGTAGATAGCATGGCTACTATTGCTCAGGGAGCAGAAATAGCCGATATAACTGTGGAGGGTGCCGCTCAAGCAGTAACCGAGGGTGCCCTGCTCGGTGTCTATTCATTTCGCAGGCACATAACCAAGGAAGCTGAGCATGGTGAGATTAAGCAGCTCTTGATAGTGGGTAGTGACGAGACCAAGCTCCCTATTTTAGAACAGGGCTGCTATAAAGGTAGAGTGTTAGCTGAAGCAACCAACCTGGCTCGCGATATGGTCAATGAGCCAGCTAACTATATGACGCCCAACCATATGGCTGACATGGCAGCCAAGCTGGCTGAGACTTACGGGCTTGAACTTAGTGTTCTGGAGCGGGAGCAGATGCAGGAGCTGGGGATGGGGGCACTGTTAGGTGTGGCTCAGGGGAGTCGACAACCGCCCAAGTTTATTGTCCTCCATTACAGAGGGAGTGATTCCACCGAAATTGATGTCGCCTTAGTTGGCAAGGGGGTAACCTTTGATTCCGGGGGTATTTCTATAAAGCCGTCAGAAAAGATGGACGAGATGAAGGGGGATATGGCCGGTGGGGCTGCGGTTATGGCAGCGATAAGTGCCATTGCTCAACTTAAGCCCAAGATTAATGTTATGGCTGTCATTCCTGCCACGGAAAACCTGCCTGGCGACAGTGCCCTGAAACCGGGTGATATTCTAACGGCAATGAATGGTAAGACTATTGAAATTATCTCCACCGATGCCGAGGGACGGCTTATTTTAGCCGACGCTTTAGGCTATGCTAAGAAGCTTGGAGCCAAACTCGTGGTTGATGTGGCTACTCTAACCGGAGCCTGTAGGGTAGCGCTGGGTGATGTGTGCAGTGGTGCCTTTGGTAATAACCAGGAGCTGGTAGATAAGGTAATTGCTGCCGGGACTGAAGCTGGAGAGCTTATCTGGCAGATGCCGATGTATGAGGAATATAAGGAGCAAAATAAGAGTGAGGTGGCCGACATTAAGAACATTGGCGGAAAATAC
>DAOWJC010000144.1 GCA_030640595.1 Dehalococcoidia bacterium
CCAAGGTAAGTAGCTCACCCTCACTAAAGACCAAAGGCTTGGCGATTTTGTGTAGAATCTGGGCTGAAGGAAAGCGTTCTCCCCTCTCTGTGCGACCTAGGTGTGACTGGGACACTCCTGACTTAGCCGACAGTTGCGCTACTGAATAGAAATGATATCTCTAATGTAAATAAATGCGCTGTGAAATAATGCTGGCCACAGGGCAAAGCGGTAACTCCCCAAAGCTCGATAGTGATTTCCTACCAGCAAAAAGTAAGCCGGGAAGGCAAGCCCTATAAGGAAATCACCAGTGTAGAACAATTTGACAGCTACGAAGAGGCAGAAGCCTATCTCTTAAGCCAGGAGTCAGCCAACTATAAAATTGTCAGTGATAACCCATTTATCAGCCCGGTACCCTTGGAAGCCCTGAAACACTATACGCTGATTCATAGTTCCGCTAGTTACACAAGGCATCCAGGCGGAAAAACTATCCCATCTGTAAAAATCTTTGAATACATCGACTAGGGACAAGATCGGTTAAGCCCCTAGGTGTAAACGGCTGCTCGCCACTGCTTCTTCAGGCTTATGCTGATCAAAGAATATAACCGCTACCTTCCTGCCCAGAGCCATTTCTGCTGCCGGCAAATTTCTCGCCACCGCAGTACCTTCCACGTAAACCTCATAGCTGGCGGCGAGTTGAATAGTGGCGGTGTAGTCACCAGAATTGAAACTTTTTAGTATGGCTTTCCCTATCCAACTCCGAGTAGAATAAATATCGATTTGAAATCCTCTTTTTGTGCTGTTTTGCACTCCTTACACTAGCTGTTATAATGAGTAATCAATGGATATTTTGGCTGAGCTTAACCCAGCGCAGAGGGCAGCGTGTCAACAGGACATGAGAAGATTCGCCGAAACGCTGAAAAGACGCTGATGGGAGCATCGTGATAGACTAGAGAGCGCAGTTGAGAATCTACCATGAGACCAAGCCCATTTTTGAGACAAATAGATGAGAGGCTGTGTTTGTCTTCTAGGGGCACCTGGATTTGATGACTTTCATAGTGTCCAGATTTGACAGACCAAAAGAATAAAAATGGTAGCCCAAGATAGGTTAGACACCATGGACCGGATGAGGCAGTCAGGGACTAGCCTCCAACAGATAGCGAGTCACTTTGGTATCACCCGGCAGAGGGTAGGCCAACTATTGGCTAAGCACTACGGCTCAACCAGAATCCAAGACCTTCTAACAGCAACCGAGCTGGCTCGCCTGGCTGGCTGCACTCAAAGCTATATTGATAAGTTACAACGACGAGGTGTTATCCAGCCAGCCAAGGTCGTTGGCCGGGGAAGAACATTATGGAAGCCCGAAACCACTTCTACCGTCACTATATATGTTGACAGCCATCGGTGCCGGGTATGCAATAGACCTTTGCCCAGTAATCGCCAAGTCTACTGCTGCTGGGCGTGCTACATCGACGCTTGTAGGTATAAAAACAGACCTGAGCAGGCGAGGAGGCGGCAGAGGGAAAGCGTGGCAAAGTGGATAGCCGACCACCCTGAACAAGCCAGGCAAATTGAGCAGCGAAAACAAACAAAGTATCGAGCCAAGAAATCGGCTGAACGATACCAGAATACCGAGTACATCATATGGAGAAAATGCCTCATCCCATTAAGCACCATAGTTAGAGTACCGAGTTACAACAAAGCCACCGGCAGAATAAAGGTAGAGTGGGGGGACCAGGTTGTCGAGCTTCCCTTCGGTTGTGTTAGGCGAGTAGTTAACTAAAGCAGAAATCAGCGCCTTATTTTCTCCATGGGCCAATAAGAGGTCTTGAGGCGGGGATATTTATCCAAAAGTTCATGCACCTGCTACCTTTCCTCCTCACCAAACTTTTCTCTGCCTGTCAACAATGTCTTCTCAGGTATCTTCACCCTTGTCCCTCGGTATACCGCCTGCTCCATTCTTCTAGCTTGGTCCATCTCTTAATGGAATCGGCAATCACGTGGAAGGGGTCAACCACTATCGTGGCCAGGGCAAAGCCGCTGGCTGCCTTCCACTGCTTGCCTGGCAATCCGGCTCCACCCGCGACCCTAAGACCACTCTCTTTTGGGGTAACCCTAGTTTTTGGCATCCCCATTCCAGGGCTGCCCACCTTTTCTCGGAAATCCGCCATACAGGCCCTATGGGGCTTGACAAATAGTGTTTTTGTGTTTACACTGATTTCATACGCTTATTTATGTAACAGCTAGAGGGCTTGAGAGAAGAGAGCAAGGAGGGTCAATAAGTAATTGCGTTAAGGGTATTGACAAGCTGTGTTATAATGGTTATAATACCTTGACCCTGTTAGATTCCTAACAGGGTTGACAGACATGGTATATTAGGTGAAGAAAGGAGGTGATTCTGTGGTAAGAGCCCGAAAGGGGAGAGAGTTATTAAACTCAACAGCAGTTAAAAAAGTTACCTTGTCTTCATAGAAGGAAGGGATATGAGATTTTATACTTTTGTCTATGGAGATAGAATGCTTAAATTAAGGAGGAATATTTAAGGTCGATGAAAAAGGAATTTTCTAAAATATTGGGTGTCGGGCTCACAGTTGCCTTGCTGGCAAGCCTGATTTTGGTTGTGGCTCCAGTATCAGCCGGCACACTCAAGTGGACAACCGAGACCATCCCCAGCACCACCAATAACGTCCTTGAACCAGGTGCCAATATCACCGACTTCGACATTGCCGATGACGGCACCATCTGGGCTGGCGGTGGGCAAAGCTTACTCTACAAGTCAACCGACGACGGGGAAGCGTGGTCGACCGTTGACTTGACCGGGAAAGTCACGGCTAACATCACTGACCTGGTGGCAGTTGCCCCTGACGATGCCGATATCGTGGTTGTTGCCGACCTAACTCACAATACGGTTTCGGTCACCAAAAATGCCGGCACCGACTGGGGTGACTTGGGCGCACCCGGCTGTAATATCACTGACATTGATATCTCGGTGGAAAGTGCCGGGGTGCACTACATTGCTGCTGTCGGTGAGGACGGAGCAAAGGCCATGGTGTTGACTTACGCCCTTGGCGCTGCGGCACCAAACTGGGTGGATGCTGGTGATAAAGATGGTTTTTGGGCTGATGGCTCGGACAACTCCACAGCGGCGGCAGTAGCCTACTCCCCCAATTTCGCGTCAGACCAGGTTATGGCTGTCGTCACCGAGAATGACAATGGCTTAGATGGCACCACTGACTACATCAAGCTGGAGCTTTACAGCGAAAATCAGGATGTGTGGAATGCTTTCTCCGGCTATCCGGCGGTCATTACCAGTGACGACTACATTCAGGGTCTTACCAAGGCTTCAATCTCGCTTGACCCGGAATACCTGGGTAGTGACGACACCATGCGCATAGTCTTCATCGGTTTGACTGTTGATGGTGGTGATACCGAAGCAGACGACAAGTGTGGCATCTGGCGCATGGATGATATTACTGCCAAGGGACTGAAGACTGGCGCCACGGTCGATGTCCACAGCATTGCCTACGATGGGGCAAACCTTGTTGCCGGGCGACGTGACTCCACCACGGTTTGGCGCTCCGCCGACCCGCTGGCGACATCACCCACCGTAAAGGGTAGCGCCAGCCTGAAGAGTCCAGGCGGTTCGGGGAATGTAACGGTTGCCTGGCTTGGTGATGAAGTGGTCGCTGGAACCATGGGTGATGAGAGTGCCTTTGCTGTCTCCACGAATGACGGCAAGGCATTCAGTGACATCAGCCTCATTGATACCAGTCTTGACAACATGAGGGATGTCATGGTGTCAGCTGACGGCAGCGTAATCTACATGGTAACCGACAATGACACTGACACCAGCACTGACACGAGCCTGTGGCGCAAGGCTTCATCGTGGCAGAGGGTGCTTAGCATTAAAGACACCAATGCTGAGTTCCTTGTCCGCCTTGCCCCTGATGACTCCGATGTGGTCTATGTGGCTGAGAAGGCCGGTACCACCATCTACTACACCTCCGATGGCGGAACGGCGAGGTGGCAGTCCCGCACCTCCAGGTCCAGTGTCCAAGACCTAGCGGTAGAGGGTGACGGCGACGTTGCCTATGTCCTCGTAGCCACTGATGGCAGGGTATCCAAGTCAAGCAATAGTGGCTTTACCTGGGGCTCCTCCAAGTCCAGCAAGCTCAATAGTGGCAACATGATAGTCAGCCTCGGCGAGGACAAGCTACTGGCTGGTAGTAAGGATGGCTATGTGTCTTACTCCACCGATGGCCACTCCAGCTTCACCAAGATTGGCAAGCAGGTTGGCTCTACCAACTCCGCTGTCACGACAATAGCCAGCGGCGTAAGTGACGGTGACTATGTCTACGCCGGGCTGGATACTACCGGTCTGAACGTCTATCGCTGGCAGATTGGCACCAGCACCTCGTGGTCGGACATCTACGACGACACAGTCCGCCCGGTCCGCGGTATGGCTTTGTATGACGGAGTCCTCTACGTTTCGGCACCTGACGCCACAGCAAACGCCACCAGTATCCTCCGCACCCTTGACCCAACCGACGCAGTAAGCGTCAGTTGGAGCACTGCGAACAGTACTACGTGTGTGTTTGGCGTTGTGCCTCAGGGGCTGAGGGTAACCGGCGGTAGCGCCAAGATATGGGCAGTTGATAACGCAACGGATGCCCTTTACAGCTACACCGATACCCTGGCCATTCTGGGACCGGAGCTGGTTGGACCCGCCCAGGGTTTTGAGGTCGGGATTAACCCGATAAGCGGCTACACTATGGACGCGACCTTCAGCTGGACGAAGCCGTCTGCCAGGGTTACCGATTATGAGCTGCGGCTCGCCTTCGACAGCGACTTCGCAGAGGTAGCCAAGAAGCTGTATCCTGCCAGCACCTCATCCACGGTGGGTTATGTCGTTGGTCATAGCGCTGATGGAGAGTTTGACCTTATGCCCGGCGAGACCTATTACTGGAAGGTCAGGGTAACCACTCCTCTCTACAGCCCGTGGTCTGTCTATCGTTTCGTTACTGTTACGGAGGCAGTGCCACCGGTGACAGAGGTAACGGTAACACCGGCACCGGCACCGGAGATTACAGTGGAAGCTCCACCGCCACCGCAGGTAACGGTAACAGTACCACCGGCACCAACACCAGTAACAGCACCGCCGGCAATTCCAGCCTACCTGTTGTGGACGATAATCTGCATTGGTGCGGTGCTAATTATTGCCCTGATTGTCCTGATAGTCAGAACCAGGCGAGTAGTCTAGTTCTAGCTTGACGGGTAACACCCAGATATCCCGAGAGCCCCCCGAAAATCGGGGGGCTCTCTTTGTTCACGTCCGTAGATATTTTGGCAAAAGGAATTGACAAAATCTCGCTTTTGGTTATAGAATTGTATAAGGTCGTAGACAAATGTATAAAATATCGTAAATACTCAGGTGGTAAGTGTTTTGCTAACGAGAGGTTTAAGTGGGCAGAGGTGAGTCGAAACGGTCGACGGTCAGCATCTCGGTGGGAACCAAGGATGCCTTAGATTCAATTAAGCATCCGGGATAGAGCTACGACGGTCTAATTCAAGAACTGGTCAGGTTTTGGAAGGAGAAAAAGACCGAGAAAAAATAGCTCTGATAAGATTCAGACAAAGAGGGAGGGATGGAACAGCTTAGTCAGAAGGTAAAGGAACTCCGAATAAAAAAGGGCTGGGCACAGGAGGATTTGGCACGGGAGATAGGTGTCAGCCTGTCCACAGTGCAGCGCTGGGAGAAACAGGGAGGTAAGCCTACTCGCCTTGCCCGCAGAGAGCTGGCTAGGCTTTTTGAGGAAGCCGGAATAACGTGAGAGCGAATGTGTCCAAAAGAATATTCAAGATATCAAGGGATAACAGGGGATTGGTGTGCCCATTCAAGCCCTTTATTTGTCGGCAGGGGTGTTGCTGCTCCGAATGTCCAATATACCTTGATTGGGAGGAGCAGGGAGAAAAGCTAGTTGTGTGTATCTTGTGTGGCGAAGTGATGAGCAGAATTCCTGATTTCGGTCGGTCAGTATTGTCGTACGGCCTTTGTGATGAGTGTGAGCAGAAACGAAGCGGTAGGACAGGAAGGTAAAGAGGGTAAAGGACGAAAGCTATGGCCACCTATCTGATTCATCAAAGTGAGCTAAAAATCATTCAGCAGGCTCTAGCTGAATATGAAAGCAGCCACTGTGGAACAGACTGCCCGAATGCATCAAACTGTACTAACTCTAGCTTCTGTTCAGAGATGGCACGGGACATTGCTCTCGGCATAGATAGAATCGAATTCTATGAGAACAACCCGGTGCTTAAGGATATTATGGAACAATTGGTTAAGCTAAACCAACATCCAAGATGGCAAAATGACTAGCGAAAGTTTAGGTCAAATACTCAGGCAACGAAGAGCTGTGATGGACCTAACACTAGGAGAGCTTACTGCTAAGTCAGGTGTATCAGCCTCACACATTGGTCGCATAGAGAGGGGGGAGCGTTTCCCCTCAGCCCGTATTCTGCGCAAGATTGCCAAGCCCCTGGGCTTTGACGAGAGTGAATTATTTTCTCGAGCTGGCTACCTATCGCCTATAGCTGAGAGTCAGGGAGTCGGACAATTGGACCCGTATGTGGCCACAGTGTTATCTCGAGAGCCGGTGGAGATACAGCGCATCGTGGTTGCCATCCTCAGTATCTTCAAGAGCATGGCCAAGGGAGGTCAGTGTAATATTGAGTTTCGTGAGTACGCCCACAGCAAATATCCTGAGGTTGATGAGGATGTTATAACTATGATTGAGGATATACTAGAGCATCCGCCGAAGGGCTAATCAAGCAACAGCCGGTGGATGAACGACTGATGAGACCAGTCCCTGAGAAGGGGGGAAGGATGATAGACAGAATCCTTGTTATCAAGGGTGAACCTGATTTGAGGAGGGAGCTTACCTCGGCTCTAAGTGAGGCTGGCTTCGCCGTAGCCGATGCCCGTGATTACCCTGAAGCACTAGCCAGCATAGATAAGTTCAAGCCTGACCTGGCTATTGTCGATGAGGTATTGCCAGGTGGAGATGGTATCGATGCTTGCCGTGAACTACACAACGCCTTTAGCATTCCGGTTATCGTGCTGGGTAAGGACTCCGAGGCATGGCCACGAGCCGTCGAAGCTGGTGCCGATTATTACTTTACTTACAAGCCTTCCCACCTAGAATTAGTCGCCAGGGTCAAGGCTATACTTCGGCGCTACAAAACCTACAGCCGGGAGGCTAAGCAATGATACACTGGGCATTTTTAATCCTGGCTTTTATCGCCGGCTTCGCCTCGGGCTATGTTCTGATATATCAGATGGCTAAAGTTGCCGCCCGGGTAACCGCAGCCATAGGGGACGCATCCCATAATATAAGGTTATAGCCAGCTAATGCCGGTTACAGATTTAATCGCCGACATACTAATAATCGCCTTGAGTGCTGGCCTGCTGTGGCACTTGTCCAATATCTGGCGTTACGGTCAATATTTAGTAGGGGAACCTAACATCGCAATTAGAAGCCTGGAAACGGGAGAACTCCTGCTCATTTTAGCCTTTGGGGTAAGTAAATACATAATCGACCTTAGAAGAGGCCTGAAAAGAAAGGATTAACGGGGTAGCCCAATAATGACTAATAACAACAAAAGTCTAGGCAGAATACTAAGGCAGCGAAGGGTTACCATACTGCTGACACTAGCGCAACTGTCGGCTAAGTCAGGAGTGTCCCAGTCACACCTAGGTCGCACAGAGAGGGGAGAACGCTTTCCTTCAGCCCAGATTCTACACAAAATCGCCAAGCCTTTGGTCTTTAGTGAGGGTGAGCTACTTACCTTGG
>DAOWJC010000118.1 GCA_030640595.1 Dehalococcoidia bacterium
GCAGGACTGCCAGCATAGGAGGTGGTAAGCGTTATGTCATTGCGCCAAAAAAGGTCATTTACTGAGAGTGGGATAGTAACGCCGAGATTGGTTGGTGCAAAGAAGAGAACAGTGCCCCCACGCTCCACCGATTGCAACGCCTGGGCAATGGCGGATGCGGCGCCGGTGCATACTATCACCAGGTCGGCTAAGCGACCTTGGTTAACCTGACGCAGGCGAGTGGGCAAGTCCTCTTCAGCGTGGAACGCAGCGTCAGCGCCGAACTGCCGTGCTGCCTTTAGCCGGTAGTCAACGACATCCGTCGCCACCACGCAACCTGCCCCCAGAGTGCGGGCTAACTGCACGTGGAGCAGCCCGGCAATGCCACTGCCAATAACGAGCACGCTGTGACCTGGTTGCATATGTGCCAGCCTTTGTCCACGCAGGACACAGGCTAGCGGTTCGATAAACGTCGCCTGCTCATAAGAGACTTCATCGGGGAGCAGAAACACCCCACGTTCCACATTGATGGCTGGTAACCGAATATATTCGGCAAAGCCACCGGGGTCAAAATTCGTCTGGCGAAGGGTATCGCAGACGGTGTGATGCCCGCTCAGGCAATAATGACATGTGTTGCAGGGGACATGATGGGCAGCGGAGACACGGTCGCCTACCTTGTAGCCATCCACCCCATCGCCTACCGCCACAATCTGACCGCCAATCTCATGACCCAGCACCAGGGGCACCCGGTCGCGGCGATACCACTCCATTACATCACTGCCGCAGATGCCACTAGCCTCCACCCGCACCAGCAGTTCGCCACGACCGATTTGCGGCGTCGGCATCTCCTCCAGCCGCACATCGCGGTTACTATAATACATGGCAACGCGCAAGTGCTTCTCCCCTCAGCCAGTGACTTCACCACTTTTTAGACTATCGTATAACTCTTGTGCCTCTTTTGGCGAAGCATTTTCATGAATGATGGCACGTATCGCCCTAATCATTGCCACCGGGAAATCATTCTGCCAGATGTTTCTTCCCAGATTCACCCCTATGGCACCCTTTTGCATACCATCATAAACAAAGTCAAAAACCCCAAGCTCCGTGTCTACCTGAGGTCCTCCCGCCATAACCACTGGAACCGGGCAGCCCCGTGTCACTCTTTCAAAATCTTCACACCAGTAGGTTTTCACCACCCGCGCCCCCAATTCGGCGGCGATACGAGAGGATAAGGCAAGGAAGCGGGCATCTCGCTTTTCTAGCTCTTTACCCACAGCAGTAACTGCCATTACTGGGATGCCGTACTTCTCGCCTTCGTCAACAAGCCTGGCTAGATTTAATAGCGACTCACGCTCATAGTCAGTGCCGACAAAGATGGAAAGACCCACCGCCGCCACATTAAGGCGGATAGCCTCCTCCATGGAGGTGGTGATGCCTTCATTGGCTAGGTCTTTCCCGACCATGCTGGTGCCGCCGGATACTCTAAGAATGATTGGCTTTGTCTTGTCGGGGTCTACCGATGAGCGTAATACCCCCCTGGTAATGAACAGGGCATCGGCATAAGGGAGAAGCGGCTCAATAGTTTTACCTGGTTCTTCCAATTTTCTGGTCGGTCCTTGAAAATAGCCATGGTCTACTGGCAGAAAGAGACAGTGACCATCAGCTTGAATTAGTTGTGCCATACGATTTTTCATTCCCCAATCCATGTTAATCCCCCCTTATTTATGGTTTACTGCTCACTGACAATGACTGTCTTTATTATATCAGCTCCTCTTTCAGTATGATAGGGCTAGAGATTACCTATCAACCCCGTAGGAAATCTAACGGGGTCAACCTCACACCCTTTAAGCACTCAGAAGAATCTTCAATTTCCCTAGGAACCCGCTTTATCCCCCCTTTTTCAACCGTTTTGTTACTGTTACTGAAAATTGGCTTGAAAACTACTTGACAAGTGGAATAATATATGCTATACAATGCAAGAAAGGAATTTCAGGTAATATTAGTATAGTATTTTTAATCTGGTAAGAGTTTTCCAGTATTATCTATCGTGTAAAATATTTCCTGAATGTAAAGTTAACATATCAAGGGTCAGGCATAATGTTGGTGACCTGGAGTAGAATAAATGATTGAATGCGTTCTCACCCCCAGACGGTCACTGAGTGAATACACTTCCACGGTGGGAGAGGAATGCATTCAGGAATTGAGAGAGCTGGCTAAACCCTTATGTGGAGCCAGAGTGCTTCATCTCAATGCTACCGCCGCTGGTGGCGGAGTAGCCGAGATACTGAAGGCTTTGGTGCCACTAATGTGCGACGTGGGATTGGATACCGAGTGGCGTACCTTGCAAGGGACGAAGGAATTCTTCCAAGTCACCAAAGCCTTTCACAATGGTCTCCAGGGGATGCCAATCCAACTGAAATCTAATATGAAAGAGACATGGCTGAAGTATAGCAGTCTGAATGCCGACCTTCTGAGCTCTAACGGGAACTACGATTTTGTGGTGGTTCATGACCCCCAACCGGCTGGCATTCTGTGGCTTCTGCGTCAGAAAAATGGTCATCGAAATCCAGGTATCTGGATATGGCGCTGCCATATAGACCTCACCACCCCTCGGCCTAATATCTGGAGATTTCTGAAGCCTTATGTTGAAGTCCACGATGCTGCCATATTTACCAAGAGACAATACTTCCCGAAGGATTTTCAAGGCCCCCGGTGCTTCGAGGTGCCCCCAGGGATAGACCCCCTGAGCATCAAGAATAGCCTCCTCGATGATGGGGAAGTTCATAATATCCTGCTGCGCTATGGCGTTGACCCAGAGCGCCCCTTCATCTTCAAGGTATCCCGTTTTGACCCGTGGAAAGACTTCCACGGGGTTATTGACATATATGATTTGCTCAGGAAAGAATTCCCCCAGTTGCAATTGGTGCTGGCGGGTGGCGGTGCCGGTGATGACCCAGAAGCCTGGTCATGCTACCAAAGCACTGCCGCCTATGCACAGGGCAAGGGTGATATTCATATACTGTGGGGCGATAACGGGGTGGGCAGCCCAGAGCTTAATGCCTTTCAGCAGGCAGCCAGCGTGGTGGTGCAAAAATCGATTCGCGAGGGTTTTGGGCTGGTCGTCGCCGAAGCCCTGTGGAAGGGTTGTCCGGTGGTGGCGAGTGACGTGGGGGGTATTGTCCTCCAGATATCACATGGGGAAAATGGCTACCTGGCGGGCTCGGTGAATGAGTGGGTAGAGGCTATAACCTACCTGTTGCGGGATAATGAGACTGCTGGCAGGCTGGGGAGTGCCGGCAAACGGCTAGTTCAGGAGAAATTCCTCATCACCAGGTACCTCCGCGATTATTTGAAAATTCTTTGTGCTCTCACTGACTGAGGTCGAAAAATGCCCGAGTTTTCCTTTATCACAAATCATGGTCTTGTCCTCTTGGCGATTGCTAAGCGTCCGCGTAGCACCGCCAGAGAGATTGGCGATGTCGTGGGCATCACCGAGAGGGCAACTCACAGCATCATCAACGACCTTGAAGCCGCTGGCTACACCACCAAGACCAGGGTTGGCCGACGGAACGAGTACGTAATAGACCCGGACATGCCGGTTAAAGTCAAGGCAAGCGACGCCGACGTTGGTGAACTGCTAATGCTCCTGGGCTGGAAGCCTGAGAAAAGGCGAGGCAAGGCTGCTCCGTCTGAAGAAGGTAAGAATTTCTGAAGACCTTAACTCTCGGTTTCCCTGTCGACAGTAATCTCCGCCCTCTGGACTACCTGCCTGAGCACGTTGGTGTCGCCTATAATCTTGCCGAAGACATTAACCGGGCTGGCAGGTCGTATTTCCTGCCCTACGCTCATCGGGGTCGGACCGAAAAATAGGCAAAAGGCAGTTCCCGGGGGCCAGTAGCCCAAATCTCCGAGGCTTACCAATTCCTGCGCATCCTCTGCTTCCAGGCTAACCGGAATTGAGAAGTATATCTCGTCTCCCCACAGGTTTACGTAGCCCGTGATAGGCAAGGCTTCCCAAATCGCCTCGGCGGTCCTGGTTGTATTCAGTTCGGCGATTACTTCAATGGTACCGGCTTTGATTTTAATTGTTCTGTCCATACTTAAAAAACCGAATTCAAACTGTATTATTGATTATGACGCCGGCTATGTCAATATCTGTTCAATAATCTCGGCGGCGTCACGGACATATTTTGGACAAAGGGTAGTAAAGAGTTTCTTCTCTCTAGCCGTATTCAAACCCTCGGGAGTGCTTATATCACAACCAAGCAACTCTCTACATACAATTGACCCGTTGCGAGACTTGAATCTGTTGACAAACTCATTTACCAGGCTATAAGTCTTCTCCTCTGACTGTTCATCTTCAGCTATCGTTCCACCGTGTTTAAGCCCTATGACCATAAAGGCGCCGGTTACTGCTCCACATATTTCACCCATATGACCCATCCCGCCACCAAAAGCACCAGCCACCTTTAAGGCAGTTTCACGGTCTAACCCAAATTGCAGGCTGTAGGTGGAAAACACTGCTTGGGAACAAACGAAACCCTGGTCAAAGCAGGCAACGGCTAGCTCAACTTTACTCATGGTTCAATCTCCGTTCATTAGCTTGATTTACTCCCCGAGCCGGACTTGAACCAATTATATCAGAAATCAACCTCACGGGGGGAAGGATATAAAAAGAGGGGCTTGTCAGATGTTTTGACTTCCAGCGAGCAAGGCTCTTAAAATAGCCGCAGTAACTGATAGGAGGTGACGGATTTATGGAAAGTCAATTAGAGCTTTATGATGAGATAAGAAGGTGCACAGCTAAATATCATGAGGGAGCACCACCCGGTGTGGAGGATGCCTACATCGCTCTTAGGGATGAAACATATAAGGATGGCGCTCTTAGTCACAAGGTTAAACGGCTAATAGCTCTTGGCATATCACTCCGGGCTGGGTGCACCGCATGTATTCTGCATCAAACCAAGCTGGCGGTGGAGGCTGGAGCCTCTAAGGAAGAAATCACGGAAGCTGTTTCAGTGGCCGTTGCCGTGAGTGGTAGCACAGCCCTCGGCTGGTCTTGGAGAGTGTTTAAGCTATTGGAGGAACTAGGGAAATAGTAGCCATGCCTGGCCGGCAAAGGAGAGGGGGAAGGATATAAAAAAGAGGGGCTTCGCCCCTCTTAAACTGCCCTTAAATTCGCCAGACGGAGCTTTCTAAGCCTTATCATTTTCTGTGGCTTTCCTGAGAGCTTGAGCCTTAGCTTTTTGTGTCTGCACATACTCACTAAGAACACGCAGAATCTCCTTGGTCTCCCGCTCAGACCAGTCAGCCTGGTATGACCAGCTATACAAAGACCTATCATAGCCTACAGATAGCTGGTTGAAAACATCCTCCAATGTCTTGACTAACTGGTCGACGTCGCCCTTAATGAGGGGTAGTTTTGGCTCAGGTTTTGCGTCAAGGTGCGCAAAGTACTGGTCTCTCAATCTCTTTATTGCCGTCAAAGTGGCGTCATGCTGTGAAAGACGCTGTTCAAGCTCATTAATCTTCTTTTCTGTCATGTTGGGAACTAAATTGACCACATCCTCTTTCGCCATCTTCATGAGGTTCTTAAGGCTCATGGTTCTCCTGTCGCTGTCGAAGACCTTGGCAAACCCCATGACCCACGTTTCATAAAGGGCATCCCGCACAGGAATGAAGAAACCACGATAGCGGTTCAAGATGTCGACTACTTGCGGAGTCTCCCACAAAGCGAGCCGAACCTGATAAGAGACGATGGCATGGAATATCTGTCGTTGGAGTTCATCGAGTTGCCTTTTAAATTCGTTGCGGTTCATCAGTTCCTCCTTCAAAATCGTCCTCACCCCACTCTCCCCAATACCTCTTCCAGTACCTTTTGCCACTCCCCACCCAACCGTTTGGGGTTGAGGCGGAGCTGGGTTATACCTACCTTTATACCATCTCTTAAGACGGGCTCTAGTTTCTGCTTATCAAACCGCATGCCCTGAAAGCGTCTGAGCACGATTTGCCCGTCTTCAGTAGTTATGGACTCAATACCGGCTTTAGACGCCAGGATTTTGATTCTGAGGGCATACAGCAGGTTCTGTACCTCCGCTGGCGGAACGCCAAACCTATCGCTGAACTCCTGAGCTAGAGCCTCTACTTCCTCAACTGCCTCCAGCTTTACCAGGCTCTGGTAGAGGCTTAATCTGGTATTAAGGTCGGAGACATACTCTTCGGGGATATAGGCTGCCAGGGGCAGGTCTATAGTCGGCGCTGGCAGGTGCGATGGCTTTACCTTCACCGCCAGACCAGCCCGTTTGGCTTTTAGCTCCTCAACTGCCTCAGCCAGCAGCCGACAATAAAGGCTGAAGCCAACGGCACTTATATGCCCGCTCTGCCTTACCCCGAGCAGGGTTCCTGCCCCTCTAATCTCCAGGTCTTTTATAGCGATACCAAAGCCAGCCCCGAGCTCGGTGGCTTCAAATATAGTCCTCAGCCGTTTCTCAGCCGTCGGCATTAGACGCTTCCCCCTGTCATAGACAAAATAGGCATGGGCAAGATTGGCGCCCCGACCTACCCGACCCCGAAGTTGATATAGC
>DAOWJC010000015.1 GCA_030640595.1 Dehalococcoidia bacterium
GTTTCTATTTTGCCTGGATAGGGACCGTAGGTGCTGTCCCATTTTAACAGGTGGGCGTTGGTTTTGGTATCGGTGAGGTCGTTAATAGCCGCTATTTCCAATTCGTCTTTTCGGTATTGGTTTACTGCCCTAAGGGCTAACCTGCCTATGCGCCCAAAGCCATTAATTCCGATTTTGGTTGTCAATTTTATACCTCCTTACTGATTTTTGCCTTGATAATAGGAACTATGGTAGTAGTGCCAATTTTATTCATTTCCCGACCTTATTTAACAATCAAAAGCTTTATCAGTCCTTCGTCACCCCAGCCTAAAGCTATTTTTTGCTTGGTCTTCTTGACTTGCTTTCCTCGTCGTGGAATAACTCACAGCGCAGGTATCTTGATTTGCCCCAGGCATCCTTCAGGATTTTAGCTCCGGTGTCACTGTCGCTAGCCAGAATTAGATGGTAGAAAGGCTGCCTGGAAAGCCAAACGGGCTTAAAATCTTCTACATAATTGTACCCCAGACCTCTCAATCCAGCCTTGAATAGCTCCACCAGCCGAGTCCTAACCTCGTCTAACTCTATTTTGTCACTAAGCTTGTCTTGTTTTATCTCCTCCCATTGCTGGTTTCCATAGAGTCTGGTTATGGATGCTTGACATTCAGGGCGCGTTAAATTCCGTAACAGAGCCATTTCCAGGGGGAAAAATATTAATAGGTCTATTTTGTTGCCTTTCCAGTCTGCCCCGTGACTGGCTAGCTGTTTAATTGTTGACCAGTGCACCTTTCTATATCCGATTGGGTCAATTAGAGCGAAGCTGGATGCTGAGCGGGGGATTAGGTCAAATAATTGACGGATAACCTTCTCATTATTACAGTCGCCTATTATCACTTCTATGTTATCGGTGTTATAGGGGGTGGTCAGCCGCTTCAGGTTTTCTGCATTTTGGCGGTTTCTTACCACAAATATATACTTAGCAAATTTTGGTTTGGCTTTTAATGCTCGAAGTTCGGAGTCGTCAATGCGGCAATCAGTGCCTTTACAAACACAACTACCACATCCAGCATATAGCTCCAGATAGCAACAATTAGTCTTTCCTAACCTTTTAGCATAGGCTTGGATGTAGTCGCTAAGGCACTCGAGCTTGTGGCAGGTCCACTTCCTAATCTGCCTTGGAATCTTCCCCGGTATATTTAGCTCGTCCATTTACCTATAGCTGCAAGTTATAGAATACCCGCATGCCGGCAAAGCTAGCACTTTGCCCCAGCTCGTCTTCTATTCTGAGCAGACGATTATACTTGGCGGTGCGCTCTGAGCGGCAGGGGGCACCGGCTTTAATCAGACCCGTATTCAGACCTACCGCCAGGTCGGCTATGGTAGTATCCTCAGTCTCACCTGAACGGTGACTTACTACCGCTGTCCAACCTGCCTGCTGTGCCATCTGGATAGCAGCAATTGTCTCGGTAAGTGTGCCGATTTGATTGGGTTTGATGAGAATAGAATTGGACGCTTTTAAGTCGATGCCTTTACTTAAGCGGTTTACATTGGTAGCATAGAGGTCATCACCGACAATCTGGACTTTATTGCCTAATTTTTCAGTCAGGAGCTGCCAGCCATCCCAGTCATCCTCTGCCATTCCATCCTCAAGGCTAATAATAGGGTAGTTCGATGCCCACTTGACATAATAATCAATCATTTCATTAGTGCTGAGTGAGGTACCCTCCCTAGTTAGGACATATTGACCGCCTTTATAGAATTCGCTAGCTGCCGGGTCCAGGGCAATAAAGCAGTCCTTACCCGGTTGGTAGCCTGCTTTTTCAATTGCTGATAGGACTGCCTCTATTGCCTGTTTATTTGATGATAGGGAAGGAGCAAAGCCCCCCTCATCGCCAACATTGGTATTCAGCCCCCTATCCTTAAGCACATCTTTGAGGCAGCGGTAGACTTCGGTGCCTATTTGAAGGGCGTGACGGAAGCTAGTAGCTCCGGCAGGCACTACCATAAACTCCTGGAGGTCTGTTGAATCCAAGGCATGCTTGCCGCCATTTAGGATATTCATCATCGGCACCGGCAGGGTGTAAGTGGCTACCCTGCCCAGGTAGCGGAATAGGGGCATATCAAGCAGGTTAGCTGCCGCCCGAGCCACAGCTAGCGATGTTCCCAGAATGGCGTTAGCCCCCAGGCGTGATTTATCAGCGGTGCCATCAAGCTCTATTAGCTTGTGGTCAATGGCTACCTGGTCGGTAGCTAACATCCCGATTATAGCGGTGGCGATGTCTTTATTAACATTGGTTACTGCCTGGAGGACACCCAGTCCATTAAACCTAGAACTATCCCCATCCCGGAGTTCTACTGCCTCGTACTTGCCGGTGCTGGCTCCAGAGGGTACAGCCGCCCGACCCATTGTGCCGTCAGATAGCTCTACCTCAACCTCCAGCGTCGGGTTACCCCTGGAATCCAGGATTTCTCTGGCTTTAACGTTGTCAATAGTTGACACTTTTCCCCACCATAACTTGAAGCAGGGTTGGCTATTAGTTTGTAATTAGGTTAGGGCTTTATTTACTGCCTCGGTTGGGTCTTGAGCTGGGATAATTGAGTTATCCGGCTGACCATTTCTGGACAATGACCAGGTATTCAAGCCGATAACGGGGATATTGCTTTGTAACGCATGGCTTATCTCGGAGAGGGTGCCATAGCTGCCACCGATAGCGATAACCGCCTGGGCTGACTTGACCACAGCACTATTTCGGGCATAGGCCATCCCGGTGACTATGGGAATCTGGACATGGGGGTTAGCTGCCCGGTAATTATCCCCGGGGAGAATGCCGATAGTCACCCCACCTTCTGAGCTAGCCCCCTTGCAGGCTGCCTCCATGACTCCACCCAAGCCACCGCATACCAAGATGACACCTCGCCTGGCTAGCTCGCGACCTACCGCTTCAGCCAGCTCAGCTTCCTGTGCTGAACATTCCCCGCCACCAATAACGGCGATGA
>DAOWJC010000157.1 GCA_030640595.1 Dehalococcoidia bacterium
CCCGCTGCTTTTAGCATATTTACCACCCCCAGCTCCCTGAGTAGGACAACAAAGGTAGCAATACACGGGAAGAACATGGCTAAAACTACACTGCCAATAACCAATTGCTCAGCAGTTAAGGCTAATGGAGCCAGCATACCCAAGGCTACGTCCTTACGCAGAAAGCCAATAATTAAAGCTGTTACCGCCTCCTTGGGTAATCCCAGAAGACCGGTTACTACCGGTGGTGTAAAATTAGCAATAGCACCAAATACCCCAAAGATATAAAGTATATTGATTACCAGGACAGCGGCTAAAATTATAGGAACAGCCTCTACCAGGAAGCCATAGACCCTCATCCACAGCTTTTGTAACACGGTTCGCCATGGCGGCAGACGGTAGGGTGGTATCTCAATCAATAGCTCGGGGCTAAACCCTCTGGCAAAGCGGTTGATTATGATTCCCAAGATAACCCAGACTATGAATAGTGTCCCGTAGACAATAGCTACATACTGCCCCCCATGTTGCCCCACCAGGCCGAAAATCATCGCTTGCAAGGCAGCACAGGGTATAGCAATAGATATCAATGTCGCTGCAATAAATCTCTCCCTCCTGCTCTCCAGAATACGGGTAGCTAGAATAGCTGGTACATTGCAGCCTAGTCCCAGCATGCTCGGAATGATAGCGTAACCGTGTAAACCCAGGCGGTGCATAAGGGTATCCATCAAAACTGCCAGCCGTGGCAGATAACCTACATCCTCAAGTAGACCCAGCACCAGATAGAAAGAGACAATGTAAGGTAAAACCATGCCAAAGGGGACAAAGAGCCCGGTGGTCAGTAAGCCAAATGATTCAACAAAGTTCACTTCGCCACCGATTATCTCACCTATCAGGATATCATGAAAAAAGCCAGCACCACCCAAGAGGTCGCTTAACCTCAATATCACTGGTGCCCATAGATTGTCAAATAAGGGCTCAAGCACATAACCAATCAAACTCTCACCAATGAAACGGATTACCAGAAAGGCGCTGGCAAGAACAGCTAAAGCTATAATGCCACCAGTTAATGGCTTTACACTAGCATCTCCCAGGCGCTCTAGCCAGGTATGATGGCGATGGGTAATGCGCTGGACTTGGTCTGTAATGCTACCAATAGCTGCCCAGCGCTCATCACGACTACGAGGGGGCATATCAGGGGAGGTAGCCCTGGGAATATTCTCCACTAGCTCCTTTATCCCCTGACCAGTTACGGCTACAGTAGGAATAACTGGCACCCCTAAGAGTTCCCTTAGTTTGTCCAAATCAATATGTATGCCGCGATGCGCGGTTTCATCCCATATATTGAGCGCCACTACCACCGGGATATTCCGCTCCAATAACTGTAAGGTTAAGTAGAGATTTCTTTCCAGATTGGTAGCATCAACCACATTTATGACAAAATCTCCGGTGTCAAGCATCTGGGAGGCTATCTCTTCAGCCTCAGTGGTTGGTTCCAAGGTATAGGTGCCGGGCACATCAATAACCTCAACCGCCTCTTCTCCCAGTTTCATAAAACCCCGGGTGTAGCTCACAGTAGTGCCTGGATAATTAGAAGCAATCACACGGATACCAGTTAGACGAGAAAAAACAACACTTTTCCCGACATTGGGATTACCCATTAGTAGTATTTTCACTTACTATCCACCTAAGCCAGTTCAACTATTATCCGGTTAGCCATGCCAAAACCAATAGCCAGTTGAGTATTACCTATCTGGACGGCCACCGGTCCTCGCATGAGCATGGAACTAACCTTGGTTACCCTCAGACCAGGTCTGATTCCCAAGCTGCTAAGACGATTAGTTACGATGCGTCCACCTAGAATTTCAACCACTACACCACTCTGCCCCGTAGGCATTTGGGCCAGAGTTACTTGTTTCCCTTCTGGCCAAAACCTGCGGCTGAATCTACGCCTAAATCTGTGCCTGAACCCACGCATGAATCCGTGCATAGACAATGCTCCTATCTTTGGTTGTGCTCACCTGCCACCATCTCGAGTCCGAATAGCCTTTATCCACCGAATTACCAAAGAACTATTTCCTCGCTTGGCGACACTTGAAGCAATAACCTGTCATTCGAATCTCAGTATCCACAATCTCGAAGTCTTTAGCTTCAGTAACGTTCCTTTTCACATAGCGAGCCAGCGGGTAGCGAAATTCAATAACCTTGCCGCAACCGAGACATACCAGGTGGTGATGCTCAGCGGATGGCTTCACCTCATAGTGGTGGTGAGCTTCATCAAAATGAACTTCCTCGACTAAACCCAGCCTTTTTAACAGTTGCAGAGTGCGATAGACAGTAGACAGACTGAGACGAGGTTGCTTCTCTCGGGCTCGGCGATAGACCTCGTCAGCATCCAGGTGCCCCCGCCCACGCCGAATAATCTCCAGAATTAAAGCTCGTTGTTTGGTGACCCTCATCCCGGTTACATTTAAGGCTTTATTATTGTCTAAGGGTCCAATCTGTTTGCCCATTGCTTTATTGCTAATGCTTCTCATTTGCAACTATTATAACATTAAAAATATAGTATTGTCAACTTTACCCTAGGTATTTAAGAGAGGTGTAGCCCCCTTTATCAATCACTCCCCCCCTTTGAATGGGAGGAGACAATGGAAAGTGAAAATTCAGGCTTCTAATTGTCTTTTTATTTCAGGAATAGAGCCTTGAGTAGCCAGTGCCCCCTGTAAAATACATTCTTCAGCCCGGGAGAAGTCACCATAGGTAATGTCTGGCATCTGAGGTTCAATTACAATATCAGCCCCCTCAAGGCTAGACCTTACTACTAAATAACTAGCAATATATAAAGATTGCATTACGACACTAATAATGTGAGGCTCTTTAATCTTTTCCACCCGCTGAGCTCTATCCCTAACCGCTGGTATGACATTCACGGCGATGATAAAGTCTGCCCCCATCTGTCTAAGGACACTCACCGGCACCGGGTTAACCAGACCACCGTCAACCAGATACCTGCCTTTCCACTTAACTACGGTAAATATTACCGGAATAGAGATGCTGGCTCTTATCCCTTCTAGCACCGAGCCATGGTTGATTACCACCTCTTCGCCGGTCATGATATCAGCAGCTACACAGGCAAATGGTATCCTTAAATCGCTAAATTTTATGTCACCGCCAATAAGAACCGCCAGCAAGTCTTTAATTTTCTTGCCTTTAATGAAACCGGTTCTGGGTAGGGCGAGGTCTACCAGAGAAGCTAACCGTTTCCAGCTTAGGTCTAGTGTCAGGCTTTTTATCACGCTGGCATCTTTGCCCTGGGCATAGAGGGCACCAATAGCCGCCCCGGCGCTGGTGCCGGCAATCATATCAATCGGGATGCCTTCTTTTTCCAGAACTTCCAGCACCCCGATATGAGCCAGTCCTCGAGCGGCACCACTACCCAGAGCCAACCCAACTTTCCTTTTCTGCAATTTAGCCGACCTCTATTCCCACAATTCCTCAATATCTTTTTCCGCCTGTTTCCCAATCTCAGCCTCTTCGCTGGGGATAAAGTCCTTATACGACTCAGCCGAACCATACTCCCGTGTCCTGACTACCACCGGCATAGGCACAGCATGACCGAAGATGAGGGCTTGCTGTCTGGACTCCAGCCTGGATAAAACTGATTTGAGTTCACTCTTACCCGATACCCCAGCCAAGACACTATCAATATCCCGTTCGTTGTCCAACAGGCAGGTTATCTTGGTTCCGAGTTGGGACATAACCTCATCATCAATACCACTGGGTCGCTGGTCAATCACCAGCAGGGTAACATTATATTTACGCATCTCACGAGCGATGGTGCCAAATATGGTATTGCTGGCTACTTCCGGGTTAAGAAACTTATGTGCCTCTTCAATAG